>JAIRNU010000108.1 GCA_031257945.1 Holosporales bacterium | reverse complement strand
ATATACCAAAATCGGAATATGTGGACTCAGCAGTGGGTTCGGAGCGAGATGACACAAAAGAACAGGAATTTGTTCAAAAAGCTAAAGATCGACCCACTAATTTAGGCGGAGTTAGCGTTACAGCCAAGAAATTACGTGGATAGGGATTGGTGGCGTTTCGCTGTGTTTTGCTCAGCCTGCTACAAAAGCCGGCGATTTTTGTGCGCGCAACATACAAAAAAGTCCGTGACTCCCAAGCCACTGCGTGCTACGAGTATAGCTGTGACGTATTTGTTTCAGAAATCTTTATGAAGAAGATATTTTTGAGTATCGCGTTCAAGGACTAATAACTAAGCTAGCACCTTTGAAAGCACAACTATTCCCAGATGGTGTGTCGGTAGCGAGCGCTGAAGAAAAAGATGAAATAGGGGTCGATTAAAATCGCGCAACAGGGGACACTAAGCTCAACCAAAACCCCGCCCAATATCCAAGCAGCTACGGCGGGGAAAGGCTAGATTTGGGGGCGCTCGCACAAATTGTATATGCCCCAACGCGTGAAACAAAGGGATTGACTTCACGCGGAAGCACCTGTTACACCTAAGACAATACAGGAGGATGGCTTGAGCTGGGACTAACCGGTTCTTTCGTGCGTGCGGTGTTTGTTTGGGCTTTTTTAATTTTAGAGGAAAAATATGGTAGGAAAAATTTTAACGCTGGCAATACTGTCAGCAAGTAATGTGTTTTGTGGCAAAATTACGTATCAAGTACGTAACGGTGAAAGTGTCACCGAAAACAACAACAGAGCGCTTGTTGCCAGTCGTGATCCTGTGTCTATATATGGGGTAGCGTACAACACTGCTTCAGCGGTACTTAATAGTGCTGCACAAAGATCGACTGAGAACGTGTGTATCTCATCCAATATTCTACAAATCCAGGATTCCTCTTTTGAAGATTGTCCGAAACTCCGGAAGATTGCGTTTGAGCCTGGAAGTCGGTTGACTAGAATAGGAATTAACGCTTTTTATGGGTGTCCGTTATTAAGAACTATAACTATTCCGCCAAGCGTTGGCTTGCTTGATAAGTTAGCTTTTCATTTGTGCACGAGACTTGATCATGTCGCATTTGAACCAGATAGCAAATTGAACATCATTGGGGAAGCCGCTTTTGCCAATTGTGAGTCATTAAGTGATATAATTATCCCAGATCGTGTGGCTCGTATAGAAACCCACGCCTTTCTCGGTTGTGCCCTGCGGGCGGTAGTTATTCCAAGGAGTGTTATTTTGCTTGGTGAGGGAGCTTTTCGTATGTGCAGGAAGCTTGCTAGTGTTACGTTTGACCCAGATAGCAGCTTGGACAGAATTAGGGATTGCGTTTTTTGCGAATGTAGCTCGTTAAGGGATATAACGATTCCAGAGAGTGTGAGGCGTATAGGGAAAGGCGCTTTTTCCAACTGTTGTTCCCTGTGGGAGATAGCTATTCCAAGTAGCGTTACTTCGCTTGGTAATGGGGCTTTTAGCGATTGTACGAATCTTGTTAATGTTACATTTGGACAAGGTAGCAACTTGAACAACATTGGGGAATCCGCTTTTTCCGGGTGTAGATCATTGAGGGATATAATTATCCCAAATGGTGTGACACATATAGGGCAAAACGCCTTTTGCGCTTGTCCACTGAAATCTATAGTTATTCCGAGTAGTGTCATTTCGCTTAATGGATTTAGCGGGTGCAGAGCGCTTTCTAGTGTTACATTTGAGCCTGGCGATCACTTGCAAACAATTGGTATGGAGGCTTTTGCCGGGTGTTCTGTGTTGCCTGCTATAACCATCCCAAATAGCGTTACTTCTATTGGAACCAAAGCTTTTGATAGTTGTACTAGTCTTTCTAGTGTTACATTTGAATCAGGGAGCAATTTGGCAATAATAGGAAACCGGGCTTTTAAGGCGTGCCATAATTTGTCAAATATAACCATCCCAAAGCACGTTACTTCGATTGAGATCTGTGCTTTTCAAGGTTGCACTAATCTCGCTCAAGTGGCATTTGAACAAGGGAGTAACTTGGCAACAATAGGAGAGGACGCTTTTGCGGAGTGCCATAATTTGTCAGAGATAACCATCCCAAGTAGCGTTACTTCGATTGGGCGCGATGTTTTTCATGGTTGTACATCACTACAAACTATAAACTTTGCAGCACCTAGTATTGAGATTGTCCATAGTATTGAGATTGCCCATGATGCTTTTCAGAACTGCCCATCGTTAGAAGTAGTTTTCTTTGATTTTGAGATCGGCGACAATGACTTCATACCTTTTTTGCAGTATACTTTCAGGGCATGGCCTGGGGGTACGGTACGTTCTAGAGATAAAACCTACACATATGACGAGGCTGACGGCTGGACGCTCAGTGAATGAAAAATATTGACAAGGTGGCAAATATTTGGCAGCTTAAGGTGTGTCGTTCGTTAGCATAGGGATAGTTCGGATGTCAAACTGTTTTGTAAAATATTTAATCAAGTTATTTTTCGTTGTAAACCCGCATATAGTGGTGCCTTTTGTCCTGTCTTGCACACAGAATTACACAAATTCTGAGCGAAGAGCAACCGCCCTTAAAATGTGCCTTTTTGGGCTCTGTCTTGGCGTAGCGTTCGCTTTGTGTGGGAATGCATTGCTTGCCTCTGTCGGTATTTCTATACCAGCTTTTAGAATAGGCGGCGGTATATTACTTGCGGTGGCCGCATGGGGGCTTCTGTATTCTAACAACACCGCATCATCTGATTCTGGCGCTGTTGAAAGTACTCTCCGCGTTGATATATCGATCTGCCCTTTGGCGTTCCCTATGCTTGTTGGCCCAGCTACCCTTACGACACTTATCGGAATGATTATAGAGTCGAAGGCCCCGGGCGGAGGCGGAGAGGTGTTGGTCCTCCTAGCTCTGGCGCTGATTGTTGGCCTAACGTATGTGCTAACACTCTTCGGAAGTGGCCTATTGCGGTTATTAGGAAGAAATGGCGCCATTATTCTAGAAAAGTTAGGAGGCATTTTGCTGATAGCAATGTCTATTGAAATGCTTGCTGGCGGGATAAAGGCGTATTTCGGACTATAAGGAGCAATGTTGTTCCTCCGTCTTCGTGCCTGGTATCAGCGAGCCGGAAGAATTGGTCTTGCGACTGCTGTGTTACTGTTTTTTGTTATGTGTGGTGCTATTGCTGCGCCACACAGCCCTCGCCCGCTCCTCTGCTTTTTGTATTTAACAAGCCGCTCCATATACGAGGTTTTTACTTTTTGTTTGCCAGTAGTAACCTTTTGTTACCTAACTGCCTTTCTGATTTCCCATTTCCCATGTACAGTCGGGGGGGGGGACGCGTCGAAACTCCACCGCTATAAAGCTTTGTTTTCTCGGGCCGCTTGGTGTGGGACATTCCTTACTGTTGGCCTTTTTATTGATGCCTTTGCAGAGGTCGCCTTTTGGTGTGCTAACGCCGGACTGATAAGTGATTACGACGATACAGACCGTACCATGTACAACGCAAGCCATAGCAAACGCCGAATAATTGCTGCCATTGTGGCCTATTTGTTCGGAGCGTACGTTTTGTTACCATTTATCGGTATTTATTGCCCAAACGTAGCAAATTGCGCGGGAAAGCCACCTTTTTGGTCGTTAAATGTTTACCAATTCGCGTTCAAAAGGACGGTGTTTGCATCCTTATTTGTATCACTATGGTTTTGTTTGTTGCAGTCGCCCCCTATTGCCCGTCTTCGCAATAGCTTTTACGTTAAAAAGGAAAACGCCGCCACCCCTTTGGGGGAAATTTTCGTAGTGTCAGCTTTTTCGCTTGGGATTTTTACTCCGGAGGACTTGCTGCATAAAGGGAGAAACGCAGTATTAAGTGTGCGGCATTACTGTGAAAAATGTTTAACAAACGTTTTTGTGCCTGCTGTGTTTTTATTTATTCTTGGTATTACTGTGGGGGCACTCATTTGCACTAAGATAGGCACTACGGCGTCGCCCGCAAAACAAAGCGATCTCATTTGCGAAATAGTGAAATAGCGAAACAGCTAAGTAGTAAGTGCGCAGTGCCGTTTTACCCAATTGGTGTATAGCTTACATGAAGTCACTAAACGTACCATCGCTATCAACTGGAACCTTTGTTCCTATTTCATCGAAATGGTCCCTTAGCCAAACCTCTGCCGTCTTATACCCTTCCTCGTGTAAAAACTTAAGAAATGTTTCGTCTGTGTTAAGGGCGCTACTCATATTCAGCCTGTCAAAGGACTCCTCATTCCTAATTATGTGGAGGTTGAAGCGCGTCATCGCACCTTCTTTTATTGTGCCATTATCTATTAATTGCGTCAGAAGCTTAATTGCCCGCATTTCTCTGACCAAACAGCCGTTAAATGTTATTTCCTTAAGCCTATCGTTAATTTCCATACGTGTCGTTGGAACTTTGTGGCATTTCAAACGCCTTAACTGAATTACAACGATATCTTGCGTTTTACCGCTATTAATAAGAGGGAAAATCGCAGGATTAGCAATATACCCTCCATCCCAGTAGTATTTCCCGTCAATCTTTACTGCTTGATACAAGAAAGGCAAACATGCTGATGCCATTAATACATCCGCTGATACTTCATGATTATTCCAAATTTTTATCTTCCCTGTTTGTACTTCTGTTGTAGCCAAATAAAGACCAATAGGGCTCTGTGCGAGCGTTTCGTAGTCAAAAAAATCCTTTAGGAAATCGTAGAACGGATTCATATCAAATGGATTAAATTCGTACGGAGAGAGAAAATTTTGCATTGACTCCATAAAGAGAAAACTCGGAGAGTGGTCTAAGTTATGGTACTTCGAGAGCTTGTCGAAAAGCGTTGGTTGGTACGGTGTCGTCGGGCCGGAAACTTTTTTCAATGATCCCCAGTACCTATTTAGCGTATTTTGCGCACCTTTCCTGCCACCATGCGTTAGCCCTTGCACAAGCGATGCCGCATTCATCGCGCCGGCACTCGTTCCAGAAACGCCAACGATATCAAGCCTTGGCTCTTCTAGCAGTTTGTCAAGGATCCCCCAAGCGAAAGCACCATGCGCGCCTCCCCCCTGAAGGGCAATCGCGACTGTCTTATTCTCACTCTTGTTTTCTTTTTGTTCTGTCATTTTTTAGTCTTCTTGGTAATTTTGTAAAAAACTCTACAATTTCCAGCCTGTATTTTCAGACTACACAATATTGGTTAATAATTGATTAATAAAGGGCTTATATATTTTTCGTAAAGGTCTCTTGAAAAACTGAGCTTTCTCAAATCGAACATTCGTTACTTATTTGTTTACTTTAGTTGCAAGGCGTATCACAAGATTTGTCAGCGTGGACATCTATTTGTTGTGCGGAATCACCTTTTTTGCCGTCCAATTTTTGTGGAACATCAGGAGCTGCTATTACTAAAGACTCGATTAAGGTAATCAATGCAAGACGGCTCTCCGTGGCGTCTCTTTGAAGTTGCCTATCAGCATACTGGGACACGTTGCGAAATTGTTGTGCTAGAGATACTAGCCAGAGTGCAGCGGCAAGGAATGATATTTTAGGATTTCGTGGGTCTTCCGGTATCATTCCAAAGAATTGCAATACCCACCGCAAGTTACTATTATTTTGGACCAATTTTGCATACGTTTCGTTCGGCCACACATAGTTCGTCCTGCTCCTAGATCCCAGTATACGATCGAGAACGCAAATAGCTCTCCAAATAATCTGTCGCTGCCATTCATCTAGTTTAACTTGTTCCCCGCGTGCAGCTGCAGCTGCGGCGGCGGTAGCAGAAGGCATTGGCAAAAAAGCGCAACTAATGAATAGTGCAATGCGAATAAGCAAATTTTTCATTGGCAACCCGACAAAAAAACCCACCCTCTGGTCTTTGTAACACACAATTGCTGCTGGCTCAAAGATTTTCCACGACCGTTGTACCCCCCAAGGCTTTTACTTAGAGCTATTAATAATACTTCGACATAATTATTCAAGAATTTGCCAAGATTAAAAACATTTTTTATACTCTTGCCACAGCAAGCTTACCAGCCAACACATCTATGCGCGTTTTTTTATTCCGCAACGCTCTTGGTAAACACTTGCTGTAGCAATACCATCCCAGTACTTGCCCCGCCAATATTTATTCCCATTTGTTATACATTATTAACTTAGCAAAAAAGTAATTGCTTATTTTTTTTCTTTTGTGATAGTATTTTAACATGGAACAATACTTTGCGAACTAATACAATGAAAAAATATTTACTATATATACTATTCGCAGCGTCCCCTATAACATGTTTTTGTGATATTGCTTCCGCGCAAGACAGTGCCCCAACGCCACCTCCAAAAACAGATGCAGCGAGTGCTGAAAAGACGGGGTTTTTGTCAGGGGCGTTCAACTCTTTCTGTAGTCTTTTTGGGAAAGGGAAAGAAACACCTACAGCTGCGACGCCTGCAGTGACGCCGGTAACACCTGTCCCGACGCCTAAAGTTATAACACCTCCGCCGGTAGTGGTTCCTGGAGCGGCTCCTGAAACAGCAGCAACACCTGGTGCGACAACACCTCCAGCGGCCACCTCTGAAGCTGAAGCTGGAACACCGGCTGTAGCCCCTGCGGCTGGAGCTGCAGCAGAGACAGCACCTCCGGCAACGGCCCCTGGAGCTGCAGCAGAGACGGCACCTCCGGCAGCGGCCCCTGAAGCTGGAGCTGCGGCAAAGACAGCACCTCCGGCAGCGGCCCCTGAAGCTGGAACTGCAGCAGAGGCGACACCTCCGGCAGCGGCCCCTGAAGCTGGAACACCGGCTGTAGCGGCCCCTGCACCGGCAGCGGCCCCTGAAGCTGGAGCTGCAGCAAAGACAGCACCTCCGGCAGCGGCCCCTGAAACTGGAACTGCAGCAGAGGCGACACCTCCGGCAGCAGCCCCTGAAGCTGGAACACCGGCTGTAGCGGCCTCTGCACCGGCAGCAGCATAGAAAGTGCAATTTGTAAGTCCATCTTTTTTAAAAGGTTCCAAGCTTGACACTACAACTTTCTAAGGAAGCGTTTTTAGGAGCTCCTGCCGGAGTCTTGTGCCGCAAGCTTCTTCCCAAACTATCGGAATCTGTTTTGAGGGGGAGAGATGCGAAGCGGCTTCTGACTCAATGTGTTGAATGCGGGCCAGAGTCCGGTGGCGGGGTTGCGTTAAGAGCACTTATCCAGGACACGAATCTAGGATTGACAGCTCCCAACCCGGTGTCTGACCAGTTGCAAAAGAGGTCCAAAATTAAATTAATTGCAACCGTTCTGTTTGTTAGCTTTGTATATGCCAATCCCTTTGGATGTATAGCAACGCCGCAAACAGTTCGCGCGCGCGAACTTTATGATAAATTACTGAAGAAGCCACAGCCGCCTCCTCGCTACGTGCCTCCGCCTCCTCGCGACGCGTTTCCTCCTGTTAGTGATCACACAAAAGTAGTAGAAGGGTTACTGTTTTTTATTATTTTGAATAACGCGGCACCGGGCGCGTTTGCAATTGCAAAAATTTTTGGCTATATGATGGATGACACCGTGAAAGCTTTATCAACAGTAACAGATGAGCGTGAGTGTTGCGCGATGGTGAAAACGCTGATCGAGAAGCTGAAAAGTATGGTATCGGAAGAAGCCAAAATGTTCACTTCCTACGGATTTTTGCTGCTTGCCGAAGAATGCAGGGATGATCCAGTGGCCAAGGAAACACTAGAAGATATGCTGTCTCCGCGGTTGTGGGATATTAATCCAAAATTTCTTCAAATACTTCGGCGCGCTGCACAGGGGAGTTTAATCACTAGAGAGGAAATAGATAACTTACGAGCAAGTGTAAAAAACGCACAGACGCAACTTCCAATTTTTTCAAATGGTAGGGAATAGCCTCTTATTCTTAGACATCCAAGAAAAAATTATCCGTAATTCTCGGCCTATTTTCTCACTATACCCAGTCAACTAAAGATTCCGGCCCAATATCCGCACAAAATCACGACTTTTCGGATAGAAAAATCCAGCATCCTTATACCAAATCTCGAAAATGGTGTTACAGATGGAACCAATGAATGCTCTGGGACGGAAGGCCTTTCCGGAGCCACATCTGTCATACTATCAATGGGATTTTGTATTAGTTGAAGAGGTATATGTAATAAAATCCGCATAGTGCATGGGTTTTAAAAAATAGTGAGGAGACAGATTTCTCTCCCCCACAGTATAAAGGTTAAGGCGTGGTGCGGCTTTCGTGGCGTAGTGGAAAAACAAGCCGCGAATTACAGATAATTTGTCATACGCTAGCATTGCTATAAAGTTCACAAAAAGCCATCCTTCCGCACGTATCTGTTTGTATGTATAAGTCATGTATCGAGCTTCACAGCCTCTCATTAATGACACAAACCTGTAGACGGAAGTGTCTTAAATGTATACTCTTAGGTAGTTTCTATTAGTATTCTAGAAGACCAATATGACCGACGCTACAGTGCCAGAACTGGCCACCGAACCAACATCAGACTTTATAGTGCACGTACAGTACTTAAAAGAATTATCGTTTAATAGTCCAAACCCTCTCGAGCACTTTACCGATAAAGAGGAGGTAAAGCCTGATATTAACGTCAACGTGCAGGTAAACGCGCGCCACTTGATAGAAAATATGTTTGAAGTGCTTTTGGAGATAGACGCAGGCGCCAAGCGCAAGAACAGCGTAATGTTCACGTGTAAAGTCCAGTATGCCGCACTTATTTCTTTACGCATAGAGCAGCACGATAATGTTGAAAACGTAAGGAAAATCTTGCTGGAAGATTGCCCGCACTTAATATTCCCCTTCGCTCGCAATATTATATCTGATACAACGCGCGACAGCGGGTTCCCTCCGCTTTTATTACAACCCGTAGACTTTGTTGCTCTCAATAAGTCGCAAAACGTTAAAAAAGAGGTTGTTGTTAAGGACGTTGTTGAGCAGGTACACTAGTTGCGCATGAATACATAGACTTGAATTTTGAGGGAGAATCGTGTTAGAATGGCTATAAGCCGGAGGTTTTTGTTTTTTAAAGAGTGCTGTCGAAGTAGCCCTATAGCGGTGGTTTTGTGGTAGCCACGCACCGGTAGGGATATTTTGAAAAGCATCATGGAGGTAGTGTTATGGAAGTAGTGTTGCTAGAGAGAGTGCAGCATCTTGGTTTTATTGGGGATGTTGTTACAGTAAAGAATGGTTTTGCTAGAAATTTTTTGATCCCTAAAGGGAAGGCCCTACGCGCAACGACGGAGAATCTAGCCATTTTTGAGAAAAAGCGGGCCTTGATCGAGGCTGATAATTTGAAAAAGAAGGAGGAAGCAGACGTTATAGCAACAAAAATTTCTGGCCTTCGAGTAAGGATTATCCGGCAAGCCGGGGAGTCTGGGCGATTGTTCGGTTCTGTGAGGAATATCGATATCGCAAAGGCTGTTTGCGCTGCTGGGTTCACAGTTAATAAGAGCCAAGTAAGTATCAGTATCCCTATAAAAATGCTTGGTGTATATCAAGTTAAGCTTATGTTGCACTCAGATGTTTTCGTTGAAGTTAAGCTTCATGTTGCTCAATCCGAAGAAGAGGTTGATGCGCAGATCGCTGAGGAGACTGGAGTTGTTGGTAATATTCCTGAGGAAGCTGATGCAGCTAATCCTCGCGAAACGGCAAAGAACAGCGATAAGGGGCGTCGTAGTTCGCGTAAAGGCGCTAGTAGCGCAGCAGATAACGGGCATGAGCGCCCTAAGCGAACGACATGGCAAGAGCGCAAGGAAGAGCGGCCCCGCGACACTTCTATCAATTCGTAAAAAGTTTATTAATACGGTGGACGTTTCAAGCGAAGATAGTAGGCGGCGCGCTTATCACTAGGCTCGCTACACCTTTAATCAGCATGCTTTATGCAGTCCTTCCAAAGGCGTGGAAATGCGTGTAGAATGCCGGTATCACTTTCTTCTATTTGAGTTTTTTGATGAACATTTCGGAATCTGTAAAAGGTATACTGGATAAGTACGAAGGCGAATGTCCAGGAGTAAAGCTGAACTTAGCGCGGTTGTTTATGCACGGAAGGCTTGCCGGAACAGGGCATGTGCTTATTCTCGCTGTCGATCAGGGCTTCGAGCACGGCCCCACGACTTTTTTGAAAAATCCGGCAGGGTTTTCCCCGCACTACCACTTTCATTTCGCCAAAAAGAGCCAATTATCAGCGTATACAGCGCCGCTTAATTGGTTGCGAGCCGGGATTGATACCTGCCTTGGTGACGTCCCATTAATTCTAAAGGTAAATCATTCAAACCGGCTAAATCCTAAAAGCCAAGACCCCGACCAGGCAGTTATTGCGTCAGTACAAGATGCGTTAGAACTTGGGAGCATCGGTGTTGGATTTACGTTGTACCCAGGCTCAACTTCTTATACAGAGCAGCTCGAAGAATTGAAGCTTTTGTCCTCACAAGCGCGCAAAGCCGGGTTGTTCACGATGGTTTGGGCGTATCCACGTGGAAGCGGAATAGTGAATACGGCTTCTTTATACGAATCTGCCGAAAAGGATAATCCGCAGCTTGCGCTTGATGTTATTGCGTATAGTGCGCATATGGCTTGTTTGGCCGGAGCGCATATCGTGAAGGTAAACCTTCCGCAAGCTTTTATCGCGCAAAAGACGTCTGTAGATTCGTATGCTGGCGTTGGTTTGGAGCCAAATAATCGGGTTAAGCATATTGTGGATTGCTGTTTTGGTGGCAAACGGGCGGTTATTTTCTCCGGTGGAGCAATAAAAAACGAGGAGGAGTTGCTGCAAGAAGTAACGGCTGTCCGCGATGGCGGCGGGTTTGGCTCGATCATTGGCCGTAACATTTTCCAAAGGGAGGAAACTGAAGCTTTGCAAGTTGTTGATAAAATTGTCGGGGTATATACCCGGTCATAAGAAAAATTGATATCGTGCTGAGAGATAGTACCAAATATGACCTGGATAACAGTGCAGGTCATATGCTCTTAAGCACCAAATAAACGTCATCCTGTATCATTTCATCCAGTCTCCCCTTTATTTGCGAAAGGACAGAGTAATTCCGCTTTATAGCCTCAGCAACATTATCATCTATCGTTTTGTTTTTTTTATACTTATACAATGTAAATTTTTCGTCCAACGACATAAAAGAATTCACTCCAGATATTTTATCGCAAAACTGGATTAATTCTATATAAATATTACGCTCTACATTCGCTAGCGCCCCTTTTATTTTTTTTATTTCGGCGCGGTCACCATGGCAATAATATTCCAAATAATCCTCTGCCGCAAAGACCGGAAACGCATGCGATACACAAATTTGCGCAACAAAATACTCCGAATTCTTTTGCATTATTTCGTAGCCAAGGTATGGGTGTTTATACGACTCTTCGCTTGGTAAATATAATTTTCCAACATCGTGAAGCATGCCGCACTGGTACGCCAAATGCTTGTCTATTTCCGTTGTCCTTTGCGCAATTTCGTATGCGGCTTTAGCGACCATTGATGAATGTTGCAAAATTGCGAGATTCCTAGTCATGCAAATCCCTCATATACACAAACTACGCCATTCTACACTGCGCTTACTTTTTACTCAAGGAGTTCGCAGCTTCAGCACGACAGATGGTACGTTGCCTGCTGTTTTTGTCGCAAAAATGTTACAGTATTTTTATATGTATTTAAACTTGATTTCTATTTGTTCTCAGCACCCTACATATTTGTTTGTTTTTTATTCCGCACTAGACCATTGCGAAAGCTTCGTTCTTTCGGTAATTTTAGCGTCGATCCGGTACTCGCGTCCTCACATACGTCAAGTACGCTGCGGTTCTTTCGTATGCTCCTAAAAATTCCTCGAAATTACTTACTTTTGCAACGGTCTAGTGTTATTGGGCTGTCTTTACTGTAGTAATACCATCCCAATACTCCCCCCCCAATATTTATTTTCATTTTTCATACGTTATTAACTGAAAATAGGGTCGAGTAGGCCAGGGGAGTTTCACCCCTAGCCTCTCACAGAACCGTACGTGATAGTCTCCCATCATACGGCTCTTGTTATTCCCTCACGGCACCTAACGGCACCGCGATGCTTGTTCGTCGTCCCAGTAACTTCTGCGTCAGAGCTCTTCGTCCCT
>JAIRNU010000099.1 GCA_031257945.1 Holosporales bacterium | reverse complement strand
TTTGGCGGAGATAAATCACAGGTCGCTATCAGCTATGAGCAGCTAATGGCTGAAAATATTGAGCTCCGGCGGCAGAACGCTGTTCTATGCGAAAAGATCGTCTGTCTCGATCAGGAGATACTGCGGCTCAATGATCAGATAAACAAAAACTCCGGCAATTCGTCCAAGCCGCCATCAACCGACGGTTTCAAGAAAATATTATTACTTAGCTATAACCGCCGTAAGCTGGAGCATTAAACAACTCTCTAATTGTTTCGAGCACATACAGTCGTTTCCATTCGGCTGTTAATATGTCACTTCTCAATCGAACAAATGATCCGCCCCATGGTAGCTTCGAAAAAAACCAAATACCTTTTGTAGAATGCCCAGGCCGGGGTACTACAGCAAGAAAAATATCAGGAATTAGGCACCTTTGACTATAGCGGTGCGTTCGCTACCTATGTTGTTGTGGTTTTGCTGTCGGCAGTGGCGTTGCGCCGAGAGCCACAAATCCCCAAAGCCCCAAAGGAACTCACGCAGAAACCATACGGCCAGCGTTCTTCATCTCAGCGATCCACTCGCCCTCAGTTACTATCCTTATACCTAATTGTTCGGCTAGTTCCAATTTCTTCCCGGCGTCTTTCCCCGCCACCACAGTATTAGTATTCTTTGTTACTGTGGAGCCGATCTGTGCACCCAATTTCTCTGCAAAGGATTTCGCTTCTTTGCGGCTTAATTGCTCTAATTTTCCAGTAAACACTATTATCTGCCCGGAAAAAAGCAAGTGTTTGTTGATTTCCTCTGGCGCGGTAACCTCGACTTGCCTAAGCAAATCGTCAACTACTTTGCGCATTTCTTCATTATGTAAAAAATCCACAATTTCTTGAGCTGTTTTTTTGCCAATACCATCTATATTTGATAACTGTTGCAAATCGGCACACCGAAACGCTTCAAACGACTTGTAGTACGAAGCCAAAAGCGCTGCGGTTTGTTTACCAACTAATAATATACCTAACGCATATATAAACCGCCCTAATTCAATCCGGCGGCGGCTATCTATAGCATCAAATAATTTTTTGACGGATACTGATTTCCAGCCTGGTTCATCCTCTAGAGGCGTCAAAGAATTGTAATCGCGGTAGTTGTCCCCCAATTCTGGTTGCCTAGTAAAACTTAACCCGAGGGTACGCCCTGCCAGCTCATTGCGTTCTTTAAGAGTAAAAATATCTGCGAAATTTTTTACGCGCCCGGTTTTGTATAAAAACTCGATATTGCAGTCGCCCAGCCCATCTATATTAAAAGCATCGCGACTTACAAAATGCCTAAAGCGCTCTATCGCCTGCGCTTCGCACGAAAACCCAGCTAGGCAACGGATGGCGACGCGTTCATCAGACCGCACAGCGTCGCCCCCGCATGATGGGCATTTTGTCGGGAAGATATAGCTTACAGAACCGCTTGGCCGTTGCGTAACATCAACACCAACAACCTGTGGGATGACGTCGCCAGCACGCTGTAAGATAACGGTATCCCCTATGCAAATATCCTTTTTTTCGATCTCATCTATGTTATGCAGCGTTGCCCTATTCACGGTAACGCCGCCAATCTTGACATCATCCAAAATGGCTACTGGGGTGAGTGTGCCCATCCGCCCAACCTGCACAACAATATCCCTTAAAACCGTTTTTACCTGCTCAGCGGGGAATTTATACGCGATAGAATGGCGCGGGGAGCGGCCGACCGCCCCCAGCCGCCTTTGAATTGCGCGATCGTTAATTTTGTACACAATGCCGTCTATGTCGTAATCTAGAGCCCCCCGCTTTTCTGCCATTACCTGACAGAAAGATAGGAGCTCCAGGAATGAATTACAAAGCGCAGCGTCTTTTGCGATGCGAAACCGGCACTGCTCCAGGAAATCGAATATCGATTTTTGTGTAGGGAAACGTTCGTGAAACGACGGGCTATCGCATACCATCTCGTAAGCAAAGAACTGCAGGCCCCTCTTTTTTGTAACATTAGTGTCTAATTGGCGGAGCGACCCGGCAGCAGCGTTCCTTGGCGTGGAAAACAGCATCTCGCCACTGCTCTCTCGCTCGGCATTAACCTTTTTAAATGCAGCCTTTGTCATGTAGACTTCCCCGCGCACATCTATCCTTGGAAACTCGCTTAATTCTTCCGGCAAAAGCACAGGTATCGAATCGATTACCTTTACATTTTGGGTTACGTCTTCGCCAGTAATCCCATTACCGCGAGTAGCCGCGCATTCGAACACCCCGTATTGATACGTAATTGACGCAGAAAGGCCATCAATTTTTGGTTCAGCGAAAACCGCCATCTCCTGCTCCTTCGGAACGTTTAGGAAACGATTTGCTTTTTCGAAAAAACTCCGGACATCATCCTCACTAAACGCGTTATCAAGGGAAAGCATTGGCACTTGGTGCACGACTTTATCAAATTTTTCAAGGGGCTTAGCGCCGACCATATGCGACGGACTATCCGCACGAATTAAATCTGGAAACGAAGCCTCTATATCCGATAACGCGATGCGCAACTGGTCGTACTCTGCATCGCTTATAACGGGCTGGGCCTGGTTGTAATAGAGATCGTCATGGAAGGCAATCTCCTTTGTTAACCGGTCTAATTCCTCTGCTGCTTTATCCCTGTCCATCATATGGCCCGCTTTTCCACAATTTCGAAGCACTCAATTATGTCGCTTTCTTTTATGTCGTTGCAGCCATCGAGGATTATACCGCATTCGTACCCTTCCTTCGATTCCTTAATATCATCCTTTTCCCGCTTCATCGTGTCGATTTTTCCTTCAAAAACTACTGTATTCCCGCGCAATAGCCGGATTTGTGAGTTCGCGCGGCGGATTAGCCCGTCCACAACGTAACACCCAGCAATCTTAATAACTTTGCCTTTGGAGAAGACGACGCGAACCTCCGCCCGGCCCAATTTTTTTTCCTCGAACGTCGGGGCGAGGCGCCCTTTCATGATCTTTTCTACATTGTCCAATAATTCGTATACAACGGAGTGGTGGCAAAGGGTTATCCCCTCCCTGTCGGCCATATTTTTGGCCTGTGGGGTAGCCTTTATGTTAAACCCGAGAATAACAGCATTCGACGCCTTAGCCAACATTACATCGGTTTCATTTATATCGCCTATTGCTCTATGGATAAACCGAACTAATACCCCATCTACTACCAATCTATTAATGCTATTAGTAATTGCTTCTAGCGTCCCTTGGACATCTGTTTTCAATATTATCGAAAGACCTTCCACCTCTTGTTCCGCGATCCTGTTCATCATGTGCTCCACGGAATTCTTATTCCGCAGCAGGATCTCTTTTTCGCGGCGCAGGCGTTTCCTGTGTTCCGACACTTCCCTTGCCTTGGCTTCCTCTTCTACCACAAAAAACTCGTCTCCAGCCAACGGAACCCCGTTAAACCCAAGGATTTCTACAGGGCAAGATACCTCGGCTTCTTTGATTTTCTCCCCATAGGAATTGATCATGGTCTTGACGCGGCCAAACTCCGCCCCAGCAACTAAAATATCGCCAAGCCGCAAGGTGCCGCGCTGAACCAAAACGGTAGTCGTTACCCCGCATCCCTTATCAACAGTGGCTTCGATGACGACACCGTCAGCATGACCAGTATAACTTGCCTTAAGTTCCAGCAATTCTGCTTGCAACAAAATCGCCTCGATTAACTTGTCCAAATTAGTCTCATTTTTTGCTGAGATTTCTACGGCCATAACGTCGCCGCCAAATTCTTCCGTTACAATGCCGTACTTCAGCAATTCATTGCGGATACGCTCGGGGTCTGCTGTAGTTTTGTCAATTTTGTTAATAGCCACAATGATCGGCACTTTCGCAGCAAGCGCTGGAGTAATTGCCTCAATCGTTCGCTCATTCACATTATCGTCAGCTGCTACAACAAATACCACTATATCGGTAATGCCAGCCCCTCTTGTGCGCATTTCGCTAAAGGCTGCGTGCCCAGGCGTATCGATAAATGTGATCTTGGTATCCGAATACCGCGTAACAATTTGGTAAGCACTAATATGTTGAGTAATCCCCCCAAATTCACGAGAAACAACGTCCGTTCTGCGCAAAGCATCCAGCAGCGACGTTTTGCCGTGGTCGACGTGCCCCATAACCGCTACTACCGGAGAGCGCGGCTGCAAATCATCCTTGCTATCGCTTTCCCTGCGCAAGCCGATTTCTATATCGGAGTTGGAAACGCGCTTAGCCCTGTGGCCAAATTCCCCACAAATAAGCTCTGCTGTATCGCCGTCAATTACCTGGTTGATAGATACCATCACGCCAAGCCGCATTAGCCCTTTGATAAGCTCGCCGCTGCTAACAGCCATACGATTCGCTAATTCGCTAACGGCTATCGTTTCCGAGATTACAACATCTCTTACCACCTTTACCGCCCCAGTTTTTTGTCCGTGGCCCGCCGCTATTGACTGCTTCTTCTGTGCTCTTCTATACGCGGCAACTGAGCGCGTCCTATCTTCGTCTTCTCCCTCCATTACTCTAGTTAACACGCGGCGAGTAAGCTTCCTTGGCTCCTGAGCGCCTTTTTTGGCCCAGCGACGTGACGATACATCGGTTAAATCCGCACCATCTACCGCCTTCCTTACTCTAGCTCGATCATGTTGCACTTTTCCATCATTTGCTGGCTGGGGTGCGCGGACAACCGTTGGGCCCCGGCGATCCCCCTTCTTCCTGTCTTCTTTATGATCTGTTGGGTTTTTTTTGCCGCTACTTTCAACTTTTTTCCTCTCCTCCTCTTCTTTTTGCTTTTTTCCTGGTCCATAACTAGCTGCCCGTAGGATAACAGACGTTTTAGCAGAGTTATCGCTGGTGGTCGTAGGCTGATGCTCTGCATTCTTATAGGGATTACGCTGTTTCCTATTTATCTCTCCATTTGGTTGTACATCTGACCTCCTTGTGGTGTACTCTACCCTAGCAGTCTGTCTTTCGGCCGGCCTTTTGACTAGTTTTGCGGCTGGTATTTTGGGCTGTATTTCTGCCAGCTCTTGCCCGTGGTTTTCATTTTGTTCAGTATTATTTATCGTAGCACTAGATTGCAATTGCGCAGGGGGCACATCCTGCTCAGCACCGCTCTCTTCCGCCTCTTGTTGGCCCTGAGTGGGGAAGTCTTGCAATTGCTCCTGCTCTTGATCCGGTTCTGGCAGGTCCGGAACATCTTGCTCAAATGGCACATCGTAACTAGCCACACGCTTTGCATTTTTAATAGCGTTAAGCCTTGCGTCAACCTCTGTATCGCTTAAATCACTGGTATAAACAGCAGAAAGATCTATATCCTGTTTTGGCTTATCAGTCCCTTTTATCCCACTTTCCATCGCGCGCTTTTTATCCAGCAAAGAGACGCGCTTCCGCCGGACCTCTATAACCGTCCTAGACCTATTTACAGCCGTTCCAGATTGAACTCCTTTGGACAAACTTAGGCGAGCCCCTACTACATTTTTTGAATCTGAATCCTGAGCATTTTTTGACATTAACGACTACCAATTACCTATCTGTCCCGGATCCACTAGATCCACCAAAATCGCCTTCTACGGATTTTCCTTCCGCGTTCCCCACGTCTTCCTCAACGAACCAAGCCTTCCTAGCGTCCATAATAATATCACCAGCATTTTCCAATGAAAGAAAAGTCGCGCCCACGATATCCACCAATTCATCGTTTGAAAGATCCGCTACATCGTCGCGCGTTCTGATTCCAGCATCAATCAATTTAATGAACATTGGAACATCTAGCCCCTCTAGCGTTAACAAATCATCGCCAATCCCTAACTCCTGGCACATATTGAAAAACTTCTCTTCCTGCTCATCGACGCGCTTAATTGCCCTTTCCCGCAACTCTTTCGCTATCGCCTCGTCCAGCCCCTCAATATCCGAGAAATCCTCTAATTCCGACTGAGCGATATCGTCAGCAGAAAGGAAACCCTCGGAAATAAGAAGCCTTGCCATCATCTCGTCTATCTCCAAGTCATGCACTAGTGAATTTACGGCAGTAGCATTTTGCACAGCCCTCTTTTTTGCATCATCTGTCTGTGACACCACAGAAATACGCCACTTCGTCAGCATAGACGCTAGGCGCACATTCTGTCCACGACGTCCTATAGCCTGGCTCAAAGCTCCATCGTCCACGATTACCTCTATCTTGCCAGCAGCTTCATCAATCACAACGCGCTTGATCTCCTGCAAGGAAAGCGCATTCATAATGTAAGTTGCGGTATCTGAGGACCACTGGATTATATCAATCTTTTCCCCATGGATTTCTGATGTAACTGACTGAACGCGGTTTCCGCGGACACCAACGCACGCACCAACGGCATCAACCCTTTGGTCAGCCGAATATACTGCGACTTTCGCGCGGCTGCCAGGATCCCTTGCTACAGCGACAATCTTAACAAGCCCATCGTAAACTTCCGTGACTTCTTGCTCAAAAAGCTTTTTTATAAAGTTATTATTGGTTCTAGAAAGAATTAACATCGGGCCGGACGATTCAGGCTGAATATCCACAAGTAACGCCTTAATTCTATCTCCCATTTTAAACATCTGCCGTGGGATGTTATCGTTTTTGTTGATGACTCCCTCCGTTTTGCCGACTTCAACTATGACCTGGCCATAATCTACTTGCTTAACGACCCCGCTAACAATTTCGCCCTTCCTTTCCACAAACTCAGTATACTGGCGGCTCCGCTCAGCTTCGCGCACTTTCTGCACAATAATTTGGCGGGCGACCTGCGCGGCGGACCTTACGAAATCTATCGGGGGAAGCTCTTCAACGAATTCACTACCGACTTCAACATCGGCCTGCACTGCCCTGGCTTCGTCTATAGATATCTCTGCGGCTTCGTTATCGATCGAGGCGACCACAGTAACAACTCGTTTGACGCTTATTTCGCCGGTAGTACGATCAATTCCCACGCGGATATCGTTATCAGCACCATACTTTGTCTTTGCGATTTTTTGTACTGCAGCTTCCATTGCCTCGAGAGCTTCATCAATTTCAATCCCTTTTTCCCTAGCAACAACCTCAGCTACTTGCAACAATTCATGCCTCGGTGGCTTTACTACCGCTTTTTCTGCACCTTTTACTTTACGACTATTCAAAATATAAACCCTTTCAAAAAACTGTTATTCGGTCAACACAAACATCCGAACACATTATATACCGATTTTCCGCAAAAAAACCAATATGTATTACAAAAAACTCAACTTCCTACATGTTTGTTTTTAATTTTGCAATATTCTCGATAAGTCTTTACTATAATAATACAGCCCCATTACTTGGCCCCGAGAATTTATTTTCATTTTAATACATTATTAACTGTAAATGGGTTGCTTTCTTAAAACGCAATGTGTAATTCGCGGCTCGTTTTCTCACTATGCAATAAAATCCGCAATGTCTAGGAGTAAGGAAGCAGCCCCCCAAATTACCTAAAATCTACTACTACGAAGCCTCTTTAGTGGTAATAATAACTGGTGCATGATCGGAGGGCTTTTCCATGGCTCGCGTACTGGCCTCTACTTTTACGTCTTCAATAATACTAGTAGCAATTTCGTTAGCTAAGAACAGGTCAAGTCGCAATCCCGTATTTTTTGCGAATGAAGATTTCGATTTGTAATCCCACCAAGTAAACGGCCTCTTCTTTACACGATTTCCCTCGTCCTTATCAAAGAAATTTTCCAACACATCCGCAAACCCTATATTTTTAAGATTTGTTAACGAGTGCCGCTCTTTGGTCGTGCAACAAACCTTCTCATGCCAAATTTTTTCGTCGTATACGTCGCGGTTGTCGGGAGCAATATTATAATCCCCGCCAATAATGATCGCTTCGTTATAACCATTGATTCGCAGCAAATGCTCTGCCAATTTGTCCAGAAAATTTAGCTTATAAACGTAGCTCTCGCCGTTGACTATAAGACCGCCATTAGGGACATACAGACTTGCAATACGTATCTTCCCGGCAACAACTGCCTCAATGTAGCGTGCGCTGGGGTCTTCTGGAAAAGACGGCAGCCCCATGGCTACATCCTCCACAGATACTTTCGAAACGATAGCAACACCGTTGTATGATTTTTGTCCTAAGACCCGGCAAACAAACCCCATATCTTCAAAAAACGAAAACGGGAAAGAATTTTCCATGCATTTTATTTCCTGCAGTAGTAGGACGTCTGGGCATTCCCCCTTTATGACGTTACTAATGCAGCCAAGGCGTGCTCGTACGGAATTCACATTCCAAGTGATAATCTTCATAAAAAAGCCTGTTAAACTGCCAGCTTCCCAGCGAATAGTAATAAAAACGAGAGCAAGGCTCAAGATATTTGTCCTTTTTGGGTACTACTCAGCCGAGTTCCAGGGCCTTTTAGTTCTCCCTCAGAGCTGGTAGAAATTCAGCAACCAGTCAGAACTAAGTGGTAAGGCTTTCTGCCGTGTTTATGCTAGAACTAAATGGCCCAGCCGAGTTCTGGCGAATAGGTGAGCAGTCCTCGGTTCTATTCTGGCATTGCCCTCAGTTTCGGATAATGCCTTGGCTGTAACAGAATAGTAACTCAAATACTCAAAAAGGGTATTGACTTCATCATCTGCGGTCCCTACAATGGACCGTATCGCGGGGTAGAGCAGCTTGGTAGCTCGTCAGGCTCATAACCTGAAGGTCATTGGTTCGAATCCAGTCCCCGCACCCAATGTGTGTCTCGCTGTAAGCGTGAGGTAGTTGTGGCGTCGTCGTTGTGAACCATCCACAGCTCTGTTTTTTGCGTCATTTCGTGATGGAGGACGGGATTGTTGTCGCGATCGGCCTGCTCTCGTGGTTTTTTTAGGGAAATGTTGCAATTTTGAGGGAACACTGAACACAGCGAACCCGCGCAAATCCTAAGATTTTTATGCCTGTTTTTGATATGGACTGGGCCACTGATTTTCCTAGCGTCTGTATCGTTTTTGCAAGTTAATAAAGCTAAACCAGGAATCAGGCAACGGAATGACCGCTGAAGTGTAAAGTGAAAGCTATCTTTAGTCGGTAGCTCTCAACTTTTTTCTCACGGATGTAACCTATACAAAATTATACCCAATCAACTAAAGATTCCGGCCCAATATCCGCACAAAATCACGGCTTTTCGGATAGAACAATCCAGCATCTTTAGTTGAAGAGGTATATACAAAATTACTGCTCAATAATTGGCCTCCAAAAGTATCGCCATATTAGTAAAAAGCCACAGTAACCAAACAGAGCCGCCATCCCGACAATTGCTATTTGCGTTAGCAAACTGTAGGACGTCCAACCAGTACGACGCGCAAGCGCAAGATCTTCTGGTGCTGCCATAAGATCAGGTCTTAGACCACTTCGCTCTAAATCAACTGCCCATATGTATTGGCCATATACTCCAGGCCCCCCAGCAACACCTACACTTGACCCGTTTCCCCTCCCCCGCAAAAAACTACGCGAGGAACTCTTTGTATTCCATAAGTACCTCCAGTTTCATCCACCCTGTCCACAGCACTTTCACACCAGGAGGCCCAT
>JAIRNU010000029.1 GCA_031257945.1 Holosporales bacterium | reverse complement strand
TCGCTCCCCGCCAAACCACAGTAACACAAGGGGTGGGGGGCGGGCGCTTCCAACTAGATGCAAGAACTGCCATTACGCTTGTTTCAAGCGCTTGTCTCAACCGCTGAATACCGCGCATTTCAAGGGATAGCTGGATGTGTAGGGTGCTGAGCTCGACCAGTTTTTCCACCATGCAATTGAATGGGGCCCGCTCCGTAAAATTGAATTAAGCATGTCCAAGCCTCTTAACAAATCGAGTGCTCTGCGATCAGAACACCGATTTTTCAGGCGCCTGCTTGCCGCTCCCCTTACTAAACGTTTGTTTAACGATTTCTGTGATCCCTGTAACCGTGCCCGCCAGATTCGCTACGTCAAGCGGCATTAGCAAAACCTTTTGGTTCGGGGCTTGGGCGAGTACAGTAATCGCTTCAACATACTTCTGCGCCACGAAATAGTTTAAAGCTTTTGCATCCCCGTCCCTCGTCGCCTCAGACAATAATTTAGTTGCAACAGCCTCGGCCTTGGCGAGGCGCTCCCTGGCCTCTGCGTCCTTAGCGGCGGATTCCAACCGGCCTTCTGCTTGCAAAACCATAGACCGCTTCGCCCCCTCCGAGCGCAGAATTTGCGCCTGCTTTTCGCCCTCTGCTTCTAATATTGCGGCCCGTTTATCGCGCTCTGCCTTCATCTGACGCGCCATAGAATCGACTAAATCGCGCGGCGGCCGGATATCCTTGATTTCTATCCGTGTTACTTGGGTGCCCCAATGCCCCGCCGCTCCATTTACAATTACTAGTAACCGTGCATTAATTGCCTCCCTGTTGGATAAAAGCTCATCGAGGTCCATCGAGCCCATAACGGTCCGAATGTTTGTCATAGTTAAGTTCAGCATTGCCTGTTGTAAATTTGCAACTTTATACGCGGATTTGGACGCCTCTACTACTTTGAAAAAAACTACACCGTCAACGGTAACTGCGGCGTTATCCTTCGTAATAACGTCTTGGGAGGGAACATCCAATACGGTCTCCATCAAACTTACTTTCGCCCCGATACGCTCTACTATAGGCATAATGAAATGTATCCCAGGTTGCAAAGTCCTTATGTAACGCCCAAATCTTTCAAGCGTGTATTCATAGCCCTGCGGGACAATTACAACACACATAAGCAGGAGTATTAGCAATACACCACCAGCTGCTATATAAGGGGAAAAAAACAGCACCATCAGAAGGACCTCAAAAACAACACATACTATTGCATAAAACCGGGGGGAGGAGCCACTTTATGCAAAGAGTACACAAAAGAACTGTCGAATTGTACGAATAATTGCGAGGAATAACAAGATCCCGGAACTCTGCTAGCGCGTGACGTAGTAATAAATAGCGGCCACCCAATCAATAATTTGAATTTATTTTCAGGGGGGTATCTAGTTTTCTCCAAGAGACGGCAGAAATTCAGCCATCAGCCAGAGCTAAAGGCTAAGACTTTCCGCAGTGTTTGTCCTATACCCAATCAACTAAAGATTCCGGCCCAATATCCGCACAAAATTACGGCTTTTCGGATAGAACAATCCAGCATCTTTAGTAGAATAGAGGACATTCATAGCATCTTATGTAATCATTCTTCTCTTGGGTCAATTGTTGAAACAATGGGGCTAGCTGTGCTACATACTCACGGAACATTTCAGTTCGTGTTGGTATCAAATTACTAGCCGCTAGCAACTGCTCTCGTATGTGGTTTACTATCAGCCAGGCAGTCGCGCAATCTGGCACAGGTTCTGTATGGCTGAATTCATTGACAGCCACACTGCTCTGATCGGTTTTGCCACCTGGAATTCCTGGCGTTGAACAGTTACTTATTGATGGATTTTTAAGAAATTTAGCTATACGACCGTAATATTGCGGGATATCGCGGCTCAGCATATCAACCCTCACACAAAAAGACATGCTCCTTTGCACTGTGTCATCCTTAAAGCTTAAAGCGAGATCATCTATTAATTCTCGATAGGCGCTTGACAGTTTTGTAAAAGAATAAAGTCTTTCATAATCTGCATCGTCCCATTCCTGTTTTGCCATGTTTGTATGTAATATGTGAAAGATCACTGACGTACCAATGTCTTGAAAGTTGCTCCCACTTGCACGAACAGCGTCTTCAGCGGCTGCTATTATCGCGTTCAGTTTTTTCGACAATTCTGGTGAGACCGCTGCATAAACTGTGTTCCTTGCGTCACCGAGAACCGCTGCAAAATGGTGTAGCATTGCGGCATTCTGTTGCATCTCATCAGCCGAATTGCGTAGCATTGCGGCAATCTGTTGCATCTTATCAGCCACCCTTGACTTCGAAGCAAAGCAGGAAGTTACAGCTAAAGACATCGACGAAAAAGCACAGCCAGCAGATAAGGCTATGCGGAAAAATAGATTTTTCATAAGTAAATCCAAAAGAAATCCTAACGAGTCACTCTAGCACACAATTACCAAATTCGGATTTTTTACGGAACAGCAAGCCCATTTTGCCTATCCTTTTTTCTCATTTGATATGAACCTGGACGTTTGATTTGTTAGTGGACCAACCATTTTTTGCATATTCAACGCATAATGTCGGGGGCTAATGACAAATTGGCACCACCTTGACTTTTCCGGCATAAAGTGGAAGAATCTATACGATGTTTTTGTTTTTTATAAGGTATCAATGACAAAGCGCATTACGACGAAGTATAAAATAGACAGGCATTTAGGTGTTAATTTGTGGGGAAGAGCAAAAAGCCCATTTAATACCCGTAATTATGGGCCCGGCCAACACGGGAAGCAACGGTCTAAGCTATCGGATTACGGAGTGCAGTTACACGCCAAACAGAAGCTGCGAGGGTACTACGGCAATATCAACGAAAAGCAGTTCCGTCGGGTCTATGCAGAGGCACTCCGCCGCAAAGGAGATACGTCGGAGAACATGATAGAATTGCTTGAACGTCGGCTTGATGCCGTTGTGTACAGAATGAAGTTCGCAGCAACTGTTTTCGCTTCTAGGCAGATCGTCAACCATGGGCATATCCTGGTGAACGGTAAAGTAGTGGATATCCCGTCGTACAATGTACAGGATGGAGATGAGATCTCTCTTTCTACAAAAATGAAAGAGAATGCCAATGTGTTGACCGCGATATCTTCGGCTGAACGGCAAGTTCCAGATTACATTGATGTCGACTATGAGGCAATGAAGGGAAAATTTATCAGAGGCCCAAAACCTGCTGATGTGCCGTATCCCGTTCAAATGGAGCCACATTTAGTGGTGGAACTTTACTCGCGGTAATCCCTGTCCATAGTACTAATTGACGCCTGAAGGGTAGTTGGGCGTCTTTACGAAAAATTTTAGGAGATTTTCGTTTTTCTTTGTGGACGGGTTGACTTATGTAGCAATATCTGCGACTATTACAGTGCGGGATTTGGGGAGAAATCAAGATGGAAAAATTACTTAACGGGGCGCTGTTATTGGCGAACTGCACAGTGTGTGTAGTAGATGTTTGCGGGGCACAATTAGGCTTTTTTGGGGTTTTTTCGAGGAGTCCGCGGGCTGGGGCGCGCGTTTGCAACTCTGAGTTTTCAAAAATAGTTTTAGGCCAGGGGCCTTTGAGTGACGCGCAAAAGCAAGCCTATTGTATTGAAGTTGAGGCTATGCCTGGGCTTGAGCCCGAGCTTGAGCCCGAACCTGAGCCTGAGCCTGAGCCTAGAACTAAAACATGTCCTCCTCCACCTTCACCACTACCTCCTCCTCCACTCCAAGCGATACCGCCGAATTTTTTTGCTGGATGTAATATAAAGAAGGTGATTATTGGAGCTGGAGTTAGAACAATTAATACCGGCGCTTTTGCGGGATGTCCAAATCTGCGAGTAATAAAAATTGGTAATTCTGTTGAGGAGATCGAGGATGGTGCTTTCTATGGTACTAGCCTGGATACTTTAGACTTATCAAGGGGCAGCGGATTGCACTGTCGTTGGCTAAACTATGAGGCTACTCAAGCGTTTTTAGAAAGAATATTTTCCTCTCCCCACGATCCTGCGAGTGGCCCTAAAAACGGTTGCGTCGTTATAATGCCTGATCAATGGGGAGAAAAACGGACATGGATGGCTATTCGCAATGAGGCTAGGGTGACGTGGCGGGAATTCGAATGCCATGTGCTGTTTCCATTGTTCAGTTCTGTCGAGCGATTTGACGATCTTTCATGTGCCCCTTTTTTCTTTTATGTGCCGAACGAAAGCAGAGAATTGATAAATCTTCAGACTGACGTTGGTCTTTTAATTGCTGGAAAATTTCCAGCATCAGTTGCAGAGATTGGGAATGGGGTTTTTAGCGCTTTTACGAAGTATATCGATTTGTCCACATGCACTGCATTAAAGATAGGAGAGGAGAATGTATTTTTAAATCGCATTTTTGCTCCTTACGATGAAACTCAGTGCGTCGTTTATCTCCCGCCAAAACCCAAAGGATGGTGGGAAGGGCCGACCCCAAGAGGGGAATGGGGTTGCGCCGGTGGAATTTGGAAGCAGTTAGGCCCGGGTGGCTATTATCCAGTTAGCGGCCCGCAAAATTTAGCTGGAGCGGAGCGAATAGAATTTGATAATCTCGGCGAAATCGAAAGTTGGGACGCGATGCATTGGAAAGATGTAAAAGCTATTTCTTTTAACTGTAACGCAGCGACAAGGATAACAATAGATAGAACATTTTGCGAAGCTTTCCCGAATTTACGGGTGCTTAAAACTCCAGAATACAATGAAACTAGCATATTTAACGGCTTCGCAGGGAACAAAAACATTAAATCAGTCGTAGTTTCGAATCTTGCAGAAAATGACATGGTGATAGTGGACCATGAAGTTGATACCCCTCCTATTGGCGAAAGTGGGGACTCCCAAACGTCCGCAGACGGTGCGTCTCCTAGCCTATCACCCCCGCTGTCCACTACCACCAGTGACACGGTAATAGTGGACCATGGAGTTGATACCTCTCCTATTGACGAAAGTAGGGACTCCCAAACGTCCGCAGACGGGGCGTCTCCTAGCCTATCACCCACGCTGTCCACTGCCACCGATGACACGGTAATAGTGGATGGAGTTGATATAGCTAGATTTATTGAAAATCCATCAATAAGTAACCGTTCAACGCCAGAAATTCCAGGCGGCGAACCCGATCAGAGAAGTGTGGCTGTCAATAAATTCAGCTATGAAAATTTTGCACCTTTTGCTGGAAGTGGGCTTAGAAAAGTTTCGTGGCGAGATGGTGTAACTTATATTCGCAGGGGCTTTTTTGCAGGTTGCCAATTTTTGGAATCAATCGCTATCCCTAGCAGTGTAATGAGCATTGGACGGGAGGCATTTTCTGGTAGCAATATCAAAAACGTTGATTTTGTCGCTTTTAGTCGCTTAGCAAGCATTGATGAGAAAGCTTTTGCCGGATGTGAAAAATTGCAGTTGATCGAAATTCCTGCAAGTGTCACAAGCATAGGTACCGAAGCTTTTGAGGGAAGTGGATTGCAGTGCATCGCATTTGAACCAGATAGCTCTTTAACAACAATTGGAGTATGCGCTTTTAGAGGTTGTCAGTTTTCGTCCATTGTAATTCCTTCACGCGTTTCTACTATAGAAAATACAGCATTTGCTGGATCTGCTATTGAACACATTGAGTTTGAACCTAACAGTCGGTTAAAATCGATCACACAAGGAATGTTGTGGGGATGCCCGTTGAAGTCGTTTACGATCCCAAACAGTGTTACTGCAATCATGAATGATGCGTTTATTAACAACACTGAGCTTGAGCACATTGCGTTTGAACCTGGCAGTCAGTTGGAAACAATTACTCCAGGTATGTTTAATGATTGCTGCGTGGAGGCGTTTGTGATTCCGAAAAGTGTTACTGTAATTGGGAGTAGAGCGTTTATTGACACTAATCTTGGGCATGTCGCGTTTGAACCTGGTAGTCAGTTGAAAGAGATTACAGACGGCATGTTTGAGGACTGCCAATTAAAATCGATTGTAGTCCCTGCTAGTGTTACAAAAATCGTAGATAGAGCGTTTGCCGAAACTAAGCTTGAGCACGTTGCGTTTGAACCTGGTAGCAAGTTGAAAAAGATCACAGAAAACATGTTTAATGGCTGCCAATTAAAATCGATTATAATTCCTGCTAGTGTCACAGAAATTGCAAATGGAGCATTTGCCGGGCTTGAGCTTAAGCACGTTGCGTTTGAACCTGGCAGTCAATTGACAACGATTACAGAGGGTATGTTTAGAGGCTGCCAGTTAGAGTCAATCGTAATCCCGAAAAGTGTTACGACAATCCAAGATGCTGCGTTTGCTTGTACTGAGCTTGAACACGTTGCATTTGAACATGGTAGCCAGTTAAAAGAGATTACTGAAGGTATGTTTAGAGGTTGCCCGCTAAAGTCAATCGTGATCCCTGCTAGCGTTACAAAAATCGCAGCTAACGCGTTTATTCATCTTGAACTGCTTACGCACGTTGCTTTTGAACCTGGCAGTCAGTTGCAACATATTGCCCATAGTGCATTTGCTGGATGCAATTTAAAAATTATTGAACTCCCGGCAAGAATTCGAACAATTAGTCTAGACGCCTTTCAAAAGGTTAAGTACATTACATTTGAAGATACAGAAGAATCTGGCGGTATGCTTAACCCTATTTTTGGAGGAGCTGAGCAAGTCGGCCACAAATCTCTACAACTAATCGAGCTGCCACCAGCTATACGCAAAGATGTGCTTCAAGATAGTTTGCCAACAATATGTGGTAGTGATTACATAGATTTTAGGAAGTGCAATCCTGCAGTTTACGAAGGAAGGCCGCACTCCTGGTTAACCAGCATGCTTACGTCCTGCAACGTAAGCGAAGCTGACGGTTGCGAGGCCCTGTTCCACGAAAAAAGAGCACTACTCTCTTTCAAATTGTGTCGAAAGGACACGAGAGATCTGCAATGGGAGTCTATACAGCAAGAAAAAGATTTTGAATATGATTTTAAAGAGGCCAAACAGGAAATTGCTAATCTCAAAAATATAGCTATTGCCGGAAGCATCGCCGCGGGATGTAACAATGGTTTAGCTAAAAGCGATGTAAGGTTCGTACTTTTTCCACCAAGATCGAGGATAGATCGCTTATTTGATCCTATAAGAAGATTTCCCCCTACACAAATAGGTAACAACGCATTTAAGAAATGCAAAAATTTGATAACTGCTATAATTCCAGAATACATGAGCTCCATTGGAGACGCTGCTTTCCTTAAAAGTGGGGTTTATTCTGTACTTTTTGAGTATGGTACTAAGTTGTCAAGTATTGGAGCCAACGCTTTTAGTCATTGCGCTAATTTAAACTCGATCACAATTCCGCAAAGTGTTCACAGCATCGGGCCTGCAATTTTTGCGAATAGTAGAGTTCGTTCTGTTCTTTTCGAGGCGGGTAGCACCCTAGCCGCAATTCCAGAACAAGCTTTTGCTGGCTGTTCTAACTTAACCTCGATCACAATCCCGCGAAGTGTTCAAAACATCGGGCCTGCAGCCTTTGCCAATAGCGGTGTTTACTCTGTTCTTTTCGAGGCTGGTGGCATCCTAGACGCAATTCCAGAACAAGCTTTTGCTAATTGCTCTAACTTAAACTCGATTACAATCCCGCGAAGTGTCCGAAATATTGGGCCTGCGGCCTTTAGGAATAGCGGTATTCACTCCGTCATTTTTGAAAATGGCAGCAACTTACGCGAAATTTTAGGACATGCTTTTACTGACTGTTCTAGATTAAACTCGGTTACAATCCCGCGAAGTGTTCGATACATCGGGCCTGCAGCCTTCTCACATAGCAGAGTGCGGTCCGTATCCTTTGAGGATGGTAGTATGCTAGAAACGATTGACGAGGGCGCTTTTCATGGTTGTAGTAACCTTAAGTCCTTCGTTGTTCCACCTCAAGTTCGGCGCATTGAAGCTGGCGCTTTATCAAGTGTAAAGCGGCTAGATCTTACGCACAATAAATTGGCACAGCGCCAAGATAATTTGGCAAACTTTTTGACTGAGTGGTTAACAGACTGCCTACAAGGCTGTGTCGCAGTTTCTCAACTATCTAGGCAGTACTGCATACATTATCGTGACCAATGGCATGAATTAACACCGATAAGCAGGCCGACAGACCTTCATGGGCAAGATTTTGTGATAATACTTCCTGGGGTGAATCTGGAGGCGTGCAACTTTAAGGGAGTCAAAGTTTTAGTATTGTCGGATGACGATGTATCTGCTTATACACTGTCTCCTGAAAAACTAAAGAATATTCGCGACGTCGAATATATTGAGATCCCAAACAGCGTAGAGCGCATTGAGGAGAATACTTTTGCGGCATGCATAAACGCTACGGTAGTTATCGATGAAGAAAATCATATAGAATACGTTGGGCGGAGTGCATTTTTTGGTTGCGACATTGGCGATGTTGTTTTTCATCAGGGCACTGAAATTAGTGAAGGTGCTTTTTTCGGAGCGAAATGGGGAACTATTAATTTGTCAGAGGTGTTCTCGCGAGAAGATTGTCGCGGTGATTGGGCACTGCGCGATCGCATAAGTAGCTTTTGTCAAGTAGCTGGTAAACCATGGCCAACATGCCATGGCTGCAAATTTACTTTTGGTAATGTAACTGTTGACGTCATGTACAATGGCTCTGTGGGTGTTGTTTTTAAGTGAACTAGGCTTACACCTCTCTAAGCGTGTCGCAGGTATTATGCACGATTGATTTCTTATCTGCGTTTAGGTACCCTCTGTACATGGAGGGTAGTCAGGTTGGGCATAATGGCGTACGACGATACTAATGTTTTTGCGAAAATTTTGAGGCGTGAGATCGCGAGCGATCCAGTTTTTGAGGATGATTATGTTGTGGCTTTTCGTGATATCCACCCTAAGGCTCCGACACATATACTCGTGATTCCAAAAGGGAAGTACGAGGATTTTTATGATTTTCATAACAACGCCTCGACGGAGGAGATTTGCGGATTCTATAATGCCATAAAGAAAGTAGTGGATATGCTTGGCCTCAAAACAAGTGGCTTTAATCTTTTGAGCAATTGCGGGAAGACCGCGGGGCAGGAGGTTTTTCATTACCATATGCACATATTAAGTAATAAGTTGGGTAGCTAACATGCTAAGTGAAGTAGTTTTTTACGTTCCGGAATCACCGTTGGAAAATGTTTTGCCAGTCCTTGTGGAGAAGGTTTACGCTGGGCAGGAGCGCTGTATAATACACGTCGATACCTTAGAGCAGTGTACCAAATGGAACGCTAAACTGTGGACTTATACGACTATATCGTTTCTGCCGCATGCTAGTAGCGCGCAAAACCTTCCCCCCCACAGGGTCGCTATGCAGCCGATTTTTATTACGCATGAGCGTAGGAATGAGAATATGGCGAAATTTGTTTTTAATTTAACTAGCAATTTAGTCGAAGATGCTAATACATATCAAAGGATTGTAGAATTTCCAGAATATTGGCAATCTTGGCTAGGGGATTCTCAGGCGAGTCATATACAAAGCCGGCTTGATGCTTATGCTTCTATATGCAGTGTCAGCGGTATATTATGGAAGCAGCAAGCCGGGGAGTGGGTGCGCAGCGCGTACACCCCGTCTGTGACAGCGAAACGGGCTTAATCTCTATAGCTGAATTTATTGACAGCCACACTGCTCTGATCGGTTTCGCCGCCTGGAATTCCTGGCGTTGAACAGTTACTTATTGATGGATTTTCAAGAAATCTAGCTCTAACTCCGCCTCAAATTATACCAGAGCCCAAATGTAATGTGACAAATCCTCCTGTGTATGCGTTGCTCCGCAGGGCTTTTCTGAGAGGTACCGTCTGACTCATTAACAATGGGATCTGGTATTAGTATGCTGTCACGATTTTTGCCGAGAATTCTACTGCTTTTAGCTATTTTTATAGGCAGTATAATTATATTGCCGCCTACCGTCATGGACCAAAGCTCTTGTGATATCTCGGAATCTACCACCACCAGCCGCGCTCTGTTGTGTGTGTCCTACTAAAGCGCTGATTTTGTGAGTACGTACAGGTAGCTGAGTATACCCAATCAACTAAAGATTCCGGCCCAATATCCGCACAAAATCACGGCTTTTCGGATAGAACAATCCAGCATCTTTAGTTGAAGATGTATAGTCGCAATCAACTAAAGACTCCGGCCCAATA
>JAIRNU010000021.1 GCA_031257945.1 Holosporales bacterium | reverse complement strand
TGCCGTTTTAACTTACCACCACATCAAAATCATGATAGCTTACGAGCATGGAATTTGATGAGATGGCTTTTGCGTGATTTTTTGGGGCTGGTGTTGCGTTTGATTTGTTAAGAGGCGGAGTATATAGGATCGGCTGCGTTCCAGAATTGTTCTGGGCTTACGTCGGTTACGTTCCCAGATGGTAGCAATTTGAAGGAAATCGGGCCCGATGCTTTTGCAGAATGTACTTCCCTAACGAGTATCATGATTCCAGATGGTGTTAGATGCATCGGTCACGATGCTTTTAGTCAGTGTAGCTCGTTAAAGAGCGTACGCATTCCTTCAAGTGTTGTCTCCGGGCTGGGGGCCGGTGTCTTTTTTGGGTGCTTGCTGAAAGACATTACATTTGACTTTAGCATTGATCAAATTCCACCAAATTACGTAGGTACTCAAGATTTTTTAAAGGATTTGTTAGGGAGAATGCCTGGGTGCAGAGCACGATTCGCAAGCGGAGAAGTCTTTGTATGTAACGCAACTGGCGGGTGGTAACTGGCAAATCCAAGTCATTGACACAAACGTACTACAATTGTTAGCATCAGCGTGTCTTGGGCTTACGAAAGGGCGGTTGGCTCAGAGGTAGAGCACCTCGTTTACACCGAGGGGGTCGGCGGTTCGATCCCGTCACCGCCCACCATTGAAATTTTAGAATCCGGTAGGCAAGTGCTCTGCTTGTTTATGCCTTCTTTCTAACGTTCATGCGCTAGCATAAGGAATATATGTGCTAATCTTAAGCAATGCTTGCGCAATGGCGAGTTAGTTTGCTATGGTTACCGCGGTTTGGTTGATCGTGTAGCTGCTGTATTGATTACAGAGGAAAGTCCGGGCTCCCACAAACAGAGGTGCCGGATAACGTCCGGCGGCGTTCTTAGAGCGTTAGGGATAGTGCAACAGAAAATATACCGCTGCCTTGGCAGTAAGGGTGAAATGGTGCGGTAAGAGCGCACCGCGTACCTGGTAACAGGTATGGCAGTGAAAACCCCACCTGGAGCAAGACCGAATAGGGGCCTTTTTCTCGTTTCGAGCACGTGTTTGTCGTGATGAGGTCCGGGTTGGTCGCTTGAGGATTAAGGAGACTTAATTCCCAGATGAATAGCTACAGAGGATTTATTCCAGACAGAACCCGGCTTATAGATCAGTCAAACCACATCGCGCTAAGTACAGGCCCATAGCGAATAACACGCCACAAAGTACAAATGAAGTACAAATCAAATAAAGACCGCCGACCGGATGTCTTGAATGAATTGAGCTAGTCATTGACAGCCGCCAATAAAAATGTTCAACTTAAAATATAGCTTGTTGTTTTTTGGTTGGTTTGTCTTGTGTTCTTTTTGCGAAGGAAGTCAGTTTTACTGATATATTCCTTTTGGAATACTTAATCAGATGATCCTGAAGTTAAGTGTTGTCGTTTGGAAGATTTGATAGAATCACCGGGTGGACAGTTAATTCCACTATACGGTCGAATTGTTTATGTTTGAGAGATGTCAGAGAAAGATAGCAAAATTTATATAATATCGTTTGCTGAGGCCCCAAAAGCTTTGTGCGGCTACGATTCTTCCCAACAAGTTCGTTCTTTATCGGGGTTTTCGGGGTCTTGCGCGATACTCATAATTTGTGGGGAACGCAAGGTTATTTTTGTGGATTCGCGCTATGTGCTGCAGGCCAAAAAAGAATGTAAAAGGTTCGAGGTTGTGGAGTGTGCACCGCTTGTTCCCGATAGCCCGTCAATAGTACAATGGATCAAGGAAAATGTGCCCCTCCAAAATGCTGACGTTTTTTACTTTTCAAGAGGGCTCTCGCACACCCAGTTCGTACAGTTTAGCGATATATTTAAGCCAAATAGGTTGCAGGCGATCGACGACTCGGCAGCTTCTTCGGGCGAATATAAGATAGAGCAGTATCCGCTTCAGTACGCCGGCGAAACGTTCGCGGAAAAGAAAATAAAACTGATGCAAAAAATTAGAGATATTGCTGCGAAGTATTGCAATAACTCGTCCAAAACGCATCCTGAGGGTAATGGCGGATGGGGGGTGTTGATAACTTCACCAGAGTCCATAGCGTGGTTATTCAATTTGAGGGAGAAGAAAGAGTTTTTGTGTCACGGTCATTCCCCTACATTCCCGTCTATAGCGCTTTTAACCCTAGATAACGCGTTTCTTATTCTTCCGGCCAATAGTGTTTCTTTTAACACGCGGTACATGGAACATGCCATGATTTTTCAACAAAAAATTAGCGCTTTTGAATCAACTCTTTGCGACATTATAAACGCACAGCAGCTAGAAAATATATTTTATAACGAAAGCCAAATATCACAATATACTTTTAATATTCTCCAAGCTATTAACTGCAAAAGTTTTAATATTGATGACTATTGCATGGTACTGCGCGGCACAAAGAACTATATCGAAATTGAAAATTCTAAGATGGTGCACAAAATAGAGGGGGCCGCAGTTACAAAGTTGCTTATGTGGTTCGACCAACAGAAACTTGACGGGCTGACTGAATACGATATTGCTTGCAAGCTGGAGAATTTCAGGGATGAGTCTAACCTTTATATGGGAAAGAGTTTTAGCTCTATTGTTGCTTTCGGGAAGAATTCAGCAATTGTTCATTACTGTCCAACACTTGATAAATGCACAACCATTAAGAAAGAAAATGTTTTACTGATTGATGTTGGCGGGCATTACCTCGGCGGAACAACAGACATGACGCGGACAGTTTGGATTGGGGGCGCTACACCGCCAAATAACGTAAAAACGGCATATACTAACGTGCTAAAAGGGCATATAGCCCTCGCTATAGCAACTTTCTCCCGTCAAACCCCGGGAAAAGAACTTGATAAATTGGCCCGGCAATTTTTACTTCGTGATGGCAAGAACTACTCTCACGGGACTGGCCACGGCATTGGGAATTATCTTGCTGTACATGAGGGCCCGCACAGCATTTCAACAATGAGTAGTGGCTGTTTGACTAAGGGAATGCTTGTTTCAAATGAACCTGGCTTTTACGAGGAGGGGGCTTTTGGGATCAGACTAGAGAATATTATGCTCGTCGAAGCTGGTGATGTGGCGGATTCGCTAAAATTTGTACCGCTTACACTTGTCCCTTTTGCTGCCAATATGATCGATTTTGATAGCCTTTCACAAGAAGAAAAATTATGGTTGCAGCAATACCATAAGCACGTGGAAAAGAACTTATATGCCGTGCTTAATGCTAAAGAAAGAGCGTGGCTGCACAAATATGTTACCCCGTTCTACCTTAACTCTGCACACATTTGTGCGTGTTTTTAATTCTGTATTCTGTTGAGCAGTGTCAACGCAATCGAACAATGCCCGCTTTGTGCAATCTAGCCATTCTTTGCTCAAAAGCGGACATTGTTAAATTGTACGTGCGCTGACAGTGGCCCCTATTATTCAGCCTGATTATCAGGGTAGCGCAATGAAGTTCGCACAAATGGCTTACTATCCTTCACCGACTTTGTGTATAGAATGAACCCGATTACAGCAATGATAAGACTTATAACACCAACTAACAACGTTGCTAATGCGTTCATTTCCGGGGTCACCCCCATCTTCACACTTGAAAAAATCAAAATGGGTAGGGTTGTCGCTTGCGCCCCAGTTAAAAAACTTGCGATTACTACGTCGTCTAAAGATACAGCAAATGTTAAAAGCCAAGCGGCAATAATCGCCGGAGCAATTATTGGAAGCGTTATTGAAAGAATCGTTTGAAATGAGCGGGCCCCAAGGTCTCGTGCTGCCTCCTCGAGGGTAATCTCGAAATCTGCTAACCTGGGCTGTATGATCAACATTACATACGCTATTGCTAAAGTAATGTGGGCTATCGTAACGGTCGCTATGCCGCGCTTAGCTGGAACCCCCAGTACGCTCTCACAAATTACAAACATTAGCAATAATGATATGCCAAGGATAATCTCCGGCATAACAAGTGGCGCGGAAGAAATGATAGAGAAAAGCGTTTTGCCTCTGAATTGCTTCGAGCGGGTTAGTACGATCGCTCCCATAGTTCCTAAAATCACTGCCCCAGTAGCCGCCATTGCCGCTATCTTTATACTTGTTTTAACAGCGCCCCAGATAACATGGTTCGAGAACAACTCCTTATACCATTTTAAGGAAAAAGCCGTCCAAATGCCCGGGAAAAATGATTCGTTAAATGAAAATACCATTAAGAATATGATTGGTACATACAAGAATATGTATCCTAAAGTAAGTATTGTATAAGTACCTCTTTTCATTTTATACCTCTGACACGTTTCCCCGTAGCCCCCTGCGTTTTACAAAAATTTGAAACAATCTCATTGATGTACTTGTCAACCTTATCTCGTTGTATTTTCAATTGTGCCCATATCCTTGTCCGCGCTCTGTTGTAGGCCTCACCACCTTCCCCAAGAAATGGTGGGCAAAGGTAAAGCCGCTGCTGGGTAGCTTCGTCCGGGAAGATCAGGATATTTTCTAATATCTCTTTATCGATGTATTCCTTCGCCTCCACCACCATCGTCGCTATTTTCGACTGGTTTGTGATTTTGGCACTGACTTGCGGCTGGAGCAAAAAATTTATGAAAGTATGGGCGTTTTTTACGTTTGGGGCGCCAGCTGGAATCGCTATAACATCAATCCAAATATCCGTGCCTTCCTTGGGAATAATGTATTTGATATTACGCCCAACCTTTTTTGCGTCCTCGATGGCTTTAATCGCTTCTCCTGACCATGCCTGCGCAACGCATATATCCCCAAAAACTAAATCCGTAACAAAACGCGACGAAGAAAACCTGCGAATATAAGGGGATATCTTGGCAAGATGTTTCGATGCCTCCACTAGATCATTAAAACTTTTGTTTTCCCTGTCCAAGCCTATGTAATTCAATACATGCGGGAAGATGTCTGTTGCCTCTTGTAAAAAGCTTATCCCAGCATCCCTTAACGCTAACACTACATCAACATCAAAAAGCAAAGAATACCCGTCTTTTGGATGATTCGGCAATAAGCGGTTCAATTTGTCCTCATCAAATGCGATCCCAGTTGTCCCCCAGTAATACGGCAATAAAAACTCCAAGCCCCCGTCTATTTTTTGCATTTTTTCAAGTAAAAATGGGGCGATCTTTTTCAAATTCGGCAACAACGATTTGTCAATTTTTTGGTAGATCCCCATGGATAATTGGCGAGCAGCATTGGGAGTTAACGTGGGAAACACGATATCGTATCCGGAATTACGTGCAAGCAATTTGGCTTCTAGCATCTCGTTATTGTCGAAAACATCGTAATTCACTTTAATCCCGGTCTCTTTTTCGAACTGCTCAATAACTTCGCGCGGAAGCACGCCATACCAGTCGTACAAATTAACGCACGGCTTATCGGACAAATCTACAACCGCTAGCAACAGCAAAAGTGCAGCAAGAAGCGAAATAGCCCAAAAGTAAAATATGCTCTTTGACGATGAACCCAAAGGATATATACCCTATCAAGCGATACGTTCATCTATAACATAAAAAAAAGAAAGAAGTCGATGGCGTGCTGATGTTATGCCATGGCCTACGCATGAAAAATTTGAGACAAACAGCTTGACAAATGTTTGAAAGACATTGCGTTTTTTCGCATCAATGATTTCGTTGACTGCCCAGGCTTACGGGACACCTCCTTCAATATAGCTAATGCCAATTTTCGAGCAATATTCATATTTGCTGCAGCGTTATCATTCCGAATGCATGCTTTATCTTCGTTGAAACAAACGTCTAATCTCCAATGCAAAACATTTTCAATAGACCACTGTTTTCTCGCTAAAGCTTGGGATGGTAGATATAGCCGGTACGGACGATACCGCTGCTTGGGAAGTGCCACCTAATTGTTGTTAAAGTTTCCAGGCTCCACGCGCCCGTCCCACCGTCTTTTGTAAAGTGCATAAGACGCGCAGGACGGCCCCTAATTCTCGGTATTTGTCCTGCTGTAGTATCCCAAATCTGAGCAGACACGTTTTTTTGCATTTAACTTTAAATTTGTGCTACAATACCGATAGATTGTATCATTAGGAATCGTATTATGAAAAACAGTATATTTCGCAAATGCGCCTTGTTCGCTTTCTTTTTGTTGGGGGTTAGTTCTGTGTTTCCTGGATGTAGTAGAGTCACGTTTGTCGGGGATCCACAAGACCAAATAGCTAAGATTCTGTTGCAACAGTATAGAAACGAACCGTTTCAAGAGGACTTCACTAATTTTAGTATATTTCTAAATGACAACCCCCACTTTGCCCCGAAGTATACGGCACAAGTGCTGACTACTAGTAGTAATCACAGGTCTATATTATCCTCGTTCGTGCAAAATAGTGACGTTATTGTTATCGTAATTCATGAAGACAATAACGATAAACTTAGAACACTGCAAACGTGTATAGACATGAATCAAAAGTATGCCAGACCTGAGGCTGATGTAGTTGTAGTTTTCCAGAGATCAAAGGATAACCCCTCAGATGAAATCTGTGAGAATTTCAATGCTCAGTGTCGCGAGCGCGGCTACACATGCATTAATATGAATCCTGCAATAGATCAAGGGGTGGATCCTAGAACAGGCCAGGGGGTGGAGGATCTACACAAAGAAATTAGCAAAAGAGGCATAGCAAAAATAGAAATGTACGAAAAGCTTGGGGTGGTAGATATAGCTGGTACGCCCGATGCTGAGGCTGAGAGAGTATCACCTAATTGTTGTTAACGCCCGTTCCGCCGTCTTTTGTGAAGTGCATAAAGCGCGCATAAACGTAGTAGCAAAAAAATAGCGAAAAAGTGCTCGGCCCCCCTTGTGCTACCACGCATTTTGGTGTAGCATGAACTATTGATAGTGGGAGAGGGGTACGCTTTTGCTACGGCGTGTTCTTCCCCATGGGGGCTGTAGGCCCTTGTTTTTGAGGAGTTTTTTGTATGGCGCCAAAGCCCGGTAAAGGTAAGAAAGTAAATTGTTACGTTAAGTTGCAGGTCCCAGCGGGAAAGGCCAATCCTGCACCTCCTATTGGTACAGTCCTTGGTCCTCGCGGCATTAACATTATGGAGTTCTGTAAAGCTTTTAACGCCCAGACGCAGCAAATGGAGGCGGGGATGCCGATCCCTGTCGTGATCACTATTTACAGCGACAAGAGTTTTACGTTTATAATGAAGACCCCGCCGAACACTTATTTGTTAAAAAAGGCCGCCGGTGTGGCGAAGGGAACGGCGACTGCTGGCCGCGGCGGGTATGTCGGCAAAATAACGATGGCCCAAATCCAGGAGATCGCCGCAAAAAAGATGCCTGATTTAAACGCAAATAGTATCGAGGCAGCTTGTAGCATGTTAGTTGGCTCTGCCAGGTCTATGGGCATCCAAGTTGAGGAGTAATTATGATTGGGAAAAGATTAAAGAATGTATATAAGGCCATCGAGCATGGAAAGGTTTATTCTTTGGAGGACGCGGTAGCTTTGGTAAAAAAGAATGCAACCGCACGTTTCGACGAAACTGTCGAGATCGCAATTCAGCTGGGGATTGACGTCTCTAAGACTGACCAACATGTGCGCGGTGTTGCGTTACTGCCACATGGAACCGGTAAGTCGTACCGTGTAGCGGTTTTCGCGCGGGGCCCGCAGGCAGACGAGGCCAAGACCGCCGGGGCAGATATTGTCGGTGCGGAGGACTTGATAGACGAGATCCAAAAGGGTGTACTAAATTTCGATCGTTGTGCGGCGACACCGGATCTTATGCCGCTAGTAAGCCGCGTTGCTAAAGTGCTAGGGCCGCGCGGGCTAATGCCAAGCCCGAAAACTGGTACCGTTAGTGCGAATATTGCGCTAGTTGTAAAGGCGATAAAAGGCGGCCAAATAGAGTTTCGCTCGGAGAAAGGGGGCGTTGTTCATGCCGGAGTCGGGAAAGCGAGTTTTGCCGAAGAAGCCCTGCAGGAGAACATCTCGTTTCTTATCAAGACGATAAGGGATGAAAAAGGAGCGTCAGTTAAGGGGGCTTTTATCAAAAAGGCGACCATAAGCTCAACAATGGGCGCTGGCGTTCAGTTTTCGTTGTAGTAGTAAATGTGTGGTGTGTTTTGTAGTTTCTGGGTGCTTAGCATCCAGGGTGTGTGTCAGAGACTGTAGGTTCCGCGTTGCGGTTTAATGGGGGGCACCCCGCCTACACAGACAGGAGGATGGAAATGGAGCTATTGTTTTTAACGGCAGATCCTTCTGTTTCGAGAAGATCGTGGATCTTTTGTCTATGGTTTTTGTGAGCATAAGGAGATTGTTGTATGGATAGATCGCAGAAGGAGCAGCTTGTTTCAGATGTCCGTTTGGACCTTTCAGGCAAAGCCCTTATAGTGGTTGCAAGGCAAAGCGGGGTAACGGTGGCGCAGTCCACGCAGTTACGCCGTGACATGTGTGAGGCCGGGGCGAAGCTTCGTATTTTAAAGAATACTTTGCTGAGCATCGCGGTAAAAGACACGGAGTTTGAGGGGATCCAAGAGTTCCTCGAGGGACCGGTAGTCTTGGCTTATTCATCTGATCCAGTAAGCGCGGCAAAAGTTGTTTCAAAGTTTGCCGGTGATTATGAGGATAACCTCCAAATTATTGGAGGATGGATGGGCGGAAATGTTTTGACCGCCAAAGCCGTGCAAACGTTGGCAAAGTTGCCTTCGTTGGATGAATTGCGGGCCAAACTTCTGGGGCTGCTGCTAGCACCGGCGACCAAGGTTGTTCGGACTGTGGTGGAGCCAATGTCCCGTGTCGCGCGCGTCGTAGCGCTAAAGTCGTAGTTGTTGTTTTCATTTTTCTAAGAGGAGTTTTATCATGGCGGATTTACAAAAAATTGTTGAGGAATTGTCTGGGTTGACGGTTCTTGAGGCGGTCGAGCTTTCAAAAATGCTCGAAGAGGCGTGGGGCGTTAGCGCTGCAGCAGCGGTTGCTGTTGCGGCTCCTGCGGCTGCGGCGGAGGCCGAAGAGGTAAAGACTGAGTTCGATGTTTGGCTTGATGACGGCGGAGCGAATAAGATTAACGCCATCAAAGAGGTTCGGGCTATCACAGGTCTTGGGCTAAAGGAGGCGAAGGATCTGGTGGAAACCGCGCCGAAATTGGTCAAAGGAGGAGTTAATAAGGAGGAAGCTGAGCAGCTTAAGAAGAAACTAGAGGACGCTGGAGCCAAGGTTTCTGTAAAGTAGTCAGCTGATCCTATTGTATAGGTTTTATGTTGTTTGGTGCAGGTATGCCAGATCACGTCTTGATTTGGCAGCGATGGATAGGGGGGCAGCGAGATTCCCACAAGGTTACTGGCTTTGTGGGGCGCTTTTGCGCGAGCAAAGTTCATACGTTCATCGAGAATTTCTTTAAAACAAGTACAAGGGACCCAGTGGCGATGAGTTTATGAAGGGAACTGTTGTGCTAGCATGCCGGTTTTGGTTTTTTTGTGGTATGCGTTTTTTTTGTTTATTTTTAGAAGAGGTGGCTAGATGGCAAGGTCGTACACAGAGCGCAAGCGTTTTCGTAAATCGTTCAGTCGCATAGAGGAGGTCATCCCTCCTCCAAGTCTTATAATGCTTCAAAAAGCGTCATATGATACTTTTTTGCAAGCTGATATTAGCCAAAGGAAGCGCGAGTTTTCCGGGCTTAATGAGGTATTGCAGTCAATTTTTCCGATCTCGGACAGCAGTGGGCGCGCAGATATCAAATTCAAGGCATATCACTTTGAAGAGCCTGAATCAGATGAGGTAGAGTGCTTGAAGCGCGGCCTGAGCTATTCATCTGCTTTAAAAGTTACGTATAGCCTTATGGTGTGGGATGTAGATGATGCTAGCGGCGCACGTTCCGTAAAGGACATAAAAGAGCAGGATGTTTATATGGGCGACGTCCCAGTAATGACCGACCGCGGAACATTTATTATCAACGGCATTGAGCGCGTTATTGTCTCGCAAATGCACCGCAGCCCTGGCGTATTTTTCGCGCATGATCACGGGAAAACGAATGCCTCTGGGAAGTTTTTGTACGCTGCTCGCGTTGTTCCGTATCGTGGGTCATGGCTAGACTTTGAATTCGATACTCGGGATATACTTTTTGTTCGGGTTGACCGCCGCAAGAAGTTCCTTTTGTCTACGTTTCTGATGGCTCTTGATAGTGAAGAGACTGAAAAAATGCGCGAAGAAATGGAGAAACTTGATCCACAAGATATTACCGGTATGCCAGTTGAGGAGATTCTGCGGGCGTTCCACAGTGTAGTCTCGTACAAAAAAGTGAAAAATGGCTTTGTCTGCGATTTTATCCCCGCCCATTGGAAGGGGGTTCGTTTGGACCAACCGTTGGTAGACGCAAAAACTGGAACAGTCCTTGCTGATGCTGGAACTAAATTGTCGCCAAGGGTATTGAATAAGATTACTCAGGATGGAGTTACGCAAATCCTGGTTCAGCGGGAATTTTTGCATGAGCGGTATTTGGTGCGCGATTATATTGACGAAAATACTGGAGAGATTTTTATTGAGGCGGGGACTTGCATTAATACAGATGTTCTTGATTTGTTAGACTATCTTGGCGCAGATACTATAGAGGTAATTTATACAGAGACTCTTGGGGTGGAGCCATACATCATACAAACGTTGAATGCTGATCGTTGCTGCAATCGAGATGATGCTTTGATGGAAATCTGCCGCGTTATGCGCCCTGGTGAGCCGCCATCAACTGAAGGCGGAGAATTTATCCTAAAGGGGCTATTTTTTGATAGTGAGCGCTATGATCTGTCAGCTGTTGGGCGCGTAAAGGTAAACTCTAGGCTGGGGCTATCAACGCCGGATTCCGTGCGAGTTTTGGAAAAGCAAGACATCCTTTACATCGTTAAAACGCTGCTAGAGCTCAAAGACGGAAAGGGGGAGATCGACGATATAGATAACCTAGGCAATCGGCGCGTCCGTTCCGTTGGCGAGTTAATGGAAAACCAATTCCGCCTTGGGTTAATGCGTATGGAACGCACCGTTAAGGAGCGTATTAGCAGTTTGGACATCGATAGCGTCATGCCGCACGACCTTGTGAATGCAAAACCGCTAATCTCCACAATCCGCGAGTTTTTTGGTTCTTCGCAGTTATCGCAATTCATGGACCAAACGAATCCTTTGTCGGAGATCACTCATAAACGTAGGTTATCAGCCTTGGGCCCTGGCGGGTTATCAAGGGAGCGCGCTGGCTTTGAGGTTCGAGATGTGCATCCGACGCACTATGGGCGTATATGCCCAATCGAAACGCCAGAAGGGCCAAATATCGGGTTAATTAACTCGTTAGCTACTTATGCGTCGGTTAATAAGTACGGATTTATAGAGAGCCCATACAGAAAAGTTTGCAATGGGAAAGTGACTAATGAGATTGTATACCTAACGGCCATGGAGGAATGGAAGCATACTATTGCTCAGGCAACAGATCCTATGGATAAGGATGGCAATTTGCTTGACGATTTCGTTACTTGCCGCAAAAGTGGGGAGTACGGCGTGTTCCCAAAGACAGAGATTACGTTAATGGATGTTTCCCCGAAGCAATTGGTTTCTGTAGCGGCGGCTCTGATTCCGTTTTTGGAGCATGACGATGCAAGCCGTGCATTAATGGGATCCAACATGCAACGGCAGGCCGTACCGCTATTACAGAATAAAGCGCCTCTTGTTGGAACCGGGATGGAAGGGATTGTCGCAAAAGATTCTATCGCGGTAGTAATTGCCCGCCGTCCAGGGGTTGTTGACCAAGTAGACGGGAATCGCATTGTTGTGCACGTGGATGCGCAGGCAGCCAAAAAGGAAGGCGGGATTGGTGTTGATATCTATAATTTGACGAAGTTCAAGGGCTCTAACATGAGCACTTGCGTTAACCAGCGGCCATTGGTGCGCAAGGGAGACGTTATCAATAAGGGTGATATTATTGCAGATGGCCCGTGCACAGAGCTTGGCGAGCTAGCGCTTGGCCGCAATGTAATGGTGGCGTTCATGTCGTGGCAGGGGTACAACTTCGAGGACTCTATATTGGTTTCGGAAAAGGTTGTGCAGGACGATGTTTTTACGTCTATCCATATTGATGGATTCGAGATAATGGCCAGGGATACGAAGCTTGGCAATGAGGAGATAACGCGCGATATTCCAAATGTTAATGAGGAGGCCCTGCGCAATTTGGATGAAACTGGGATTGTGGCAATAGGAACCGAAGTTGTCCCTGGGGATATTTTAGTTGGAAAAGTAACCCCGAAAAACGAATCCCCAGTAACGCCGGAAGAAAAGCTTTTGCGAGCGATTTTTGGGGAAAAAGCTTCGGATGTTCGCGATAGCTCGCTACGGGTGCCGTCCGGGGTTTCTGGTATGATTGTCGATGTTAGGATTTTGTCTCGGCGCGGCGTTGAGCAGGATGAACGCATGTTAGCTATTGAGCGCCAGGAAGTAGAGCTTATTGCTAAAGAAAGTGAGGCTGAGAAGGAAATCCTGGAAAGAGGGTTCTATCAGTATGTTCGCGGCTTTTTGCTTGGGAAAAAAGTGGCAAAGGGAACTGGCGCAATGAAGGCTGGTAGTGTTGTTACTGACGAGCTTTTAGGCCGTTTCGCGAAATCGCTATGGGAAAAGATCGCAGTCGATGATGAAGAGACTATGAGCAATATTGCCTCTTTGCGAGAACAGTTTGACGAACGCTGCCGCCGACTTCAGAAAGTTTTTGAAGGAAAGGTCGAAAGGTTGCGCAGAGGGGACGAGCTACCTCCTGGCGTTTTAAAGCTGGTGAAGGTGCATATCGCGTCCAAGCGGAAATTGCAACCTGGTGATAAGATGGCCGGCCGCCACGGGAATAAGGGTGTTGTATCGAAGATTGTGCCTATCGAGGATATGCCATACATGGAAGATGGAACGCCTGTTGATATTGTGCTGAACCCTCTTGGTGTGCCATCACGTATGAATGTTGGACAAATTTTGGAAACTCACCTTGGGTTTGCAGCAGTGACCTTTGGAAAAAGGGTTGGGAAGGCTTTGCAGGATTACAAACTTGGGCAAATCGGACTGCCAGACCTTAAGAAAGCCATTGAAGCTTGCTATGAAAAAACCGCAGATAAACGGGATATCGGAAAGCTAAGCGAGAAGGAAGTCATAGAGCTGGCAGAAAACCTCAAAAATGGTGTGCTTATGGCAACGCCTGTTTTTGATGGGGCGTCGATGAAGGACATAGAGGATCAGCTTATCAAGGCCGGATGTAATAGCTCCGGGCAGGTACAGCTTTACGATGGGCGTACCGGGGAGGCTTTCGATCGCAAGACTACGGTTGGCCAGATATATATGCTTAAATTGCACCACTTAGTTGACGATAAGATTCATGCTCGGTCTATTGGGCCGTACAGCTTGGTTACGCAGCAACCACTTGGTGGAAAGGCGCAATTTGGCGGCCAAAGGTTTGGTGAGATGGAGGTTTGGGCGCTGGAAGCTTACGGTGCGGCGTATACGTTGCAGGAAATGCTAACTGTAAAGTCAGACGATGTGTCGGGTCGTATGAAAGTCTATGAAGGAATAGTACGCGGCGAAGACAAGACCGAAGCCGGGATCCCCGAATCGTTTAACGTTCTTGTGAAGGAGTTGAAGTCTTTAGGGTTGAATATTGATTTCCTTTAAAGGCCAAAGATTCTTGATGTTTTGTTTAATTTTTTTTCGCGGAGGTTTAAAATGGCGTTTCAGAATGCAAAGAATACGGAGCATAGCGATATCCCCAAAGGATTCGAGAAATTTCGGATTTCGATAGCGAGTCCGGAGCAGATTAGGGCGTGGTCGTATGGTGAGGTGAAAAAGCCCGAAACCATAAATTACAGGACTTTTAAGCCGGAGAAAGACGGGCTGTTTTGCGCGCGTATTTTCGGGCCAACCAAGGACTACGAATGCCTTTGCGGGAAATATAAAAGAATGAAGTACCGCGGAACAATCTGCGAGAAGTGTGGCGTTGAGGTGACGCTCAGCAAGATTCGGCGGGAGCGCATGGGGCATATCAACCTCGTTTCCCCGGTAGCGCATATTTGGTTCACAAAGTCTTTGCCAAGCCGGATAGGGATCCTTTTGGACATGACATTGAAGGATATTGAAAAGATTTTGTATTTCGAAAGTTATGTCATCTTGGATCCAGGCCTAACCCCGTTTCATAAGAATCAGCTGCTAAGTGAAGAGGATGTGCAGAAAATCCAGGATGAATACGGGGAGGATGCCTTTGCCGTTGGTACTGGAGCAGAGGCGTTAAAGGTCCTGTTGCGGGCGATTGAGCCAGAAAAAGAAATAGATACGATGCGACTAGAGGTTGTTGATCAGAACTCCGAGGTCAGGCGCAAAAAGCTCGTAAAGCGCATTAAGTTGCTAGAGGCATTTGCGGCGTCTGGGACGAAGCCGGAATACCTTATCATGGATGTTATTCCCGTTATTCCGCCGGAGTTACGGCCGCTTGTTCCGCTTGATGGCGGGCGCTTTGCGACTAGTGATTTGAATGACTTGTACCGGCGCGTGATAAACCGGAATAATCGCTTGAAGCGGCTGACGGAGCTGCGGGCGCCGGACGTTATTGTCCGCAATGAAAAGCGTATGCTGCAAGAGTCTGTTGATGCTTTGTTTGATAATGGCCGCCGGGGAAGAGCGATTTCCGGAGCGAATAAGAGGCCGCTAAAGTCTTTATCCGATATGCTAAAAGGAAAGCACGGGCGTTTTCGTCAGAATTTGCTCGGGAAACGTGTGGATTACTCCGGGCGTTCTGTGATTATCGTTGGGCCTGAACTTAAGCTGCATCAGTGCGGGATACCTAAGAGGATGGCGCTAGAATTGTTTAGGCCGTTTGTGTATTCAAGGTTGGAGCGCTGCGGTTTGGCAAATACATTGAAGTCCGCCAAGCGCATGGTTGAAAAGGAGCGCTCGGAGGTGTGGGATGTTTTGGAAGAAGTGATTAGGGAGCACCCAGTTCTTCTAAACCGCGCACCAACCTTACACCGCCTTGGGATACAGGCGTTTGAGCCGACTTTAATTGAAGGAAAGGCGATACAGTTGCACCCCCTGGTGTGCACGGCATTTAACGCAGATTTCGACGGAGACCAAATGGCTGTGCATGTTCCGCTGTCTACAGAAGCACAGCTTGAATGCCGAGCCTTGATGATGTCAACAAACAATATTCTCAACCCGTCTAACGGACGGCCAATAATAGTTCCGTCTAAGGATATCATTTTGGGCTTGTACTATTTGACGTTGGAAATGGATGGGATGCCAGGCGAAGGGATGGCTTTTTCGGATGCCAATGAATTGGAATATGCGCTCCACGAGAAGATAGTATCTATTCATACGAAAATCATATACCGCGAAAAGGTAAAAGAGGACGGGAAAATCGTGCATAAGCGGTACAATACGACGCCTGGCAGGATTATTTTTTGGCAGCAAGTCCCGCAGAGTCGCCACTTTTCTTTTGATCTCGTCAATAAAACGATGGTTTCTACGGACGTTGATAAATTAGTCGATTCGGTACATAGATTTTGCGGCCCAAAGGCAACGGTGATTTTCTCTGATAAGATTATGGGGCTTGGGTTCACATACATGACGAAGAGCGCTATTTCCTTCGGGAAAGACGATCTTGTTGTGCCAGATGAAAAAGTGACTTTGGTCGGGCAAACCAAGGCAATGGTATCGGAGTATGAACAGCAGTATTTGGACGGGCTTATTACCGAGCGCGAGAAGTACAACAAGGTAATAGACGCCTGGGGCGCTTGCACTGATAAGATAGCTGGATATATGACGGAGGCATTATCCCACGTAACCCCGGGGATGCAGCCAAATTCTGTATATATGATGATGCACTCCAAGGCCCGCGGGTCTATTGCTCAGATGAAGCAGCTGGCCGGGATGCGTGGTCTTATGGCTAACCCATCCGGCAATATTATCGCAACGCCAATTACCTCGAACTTCAAGGAAGGATTGAATGTTTTGGAATACTTCATTTCCACACATGGAACCCGGAAGGGATTGGCGGATACCGCGCTAAAAACGGCGAACTCTGGGTATTTAACAAGGCGCCTTGTTGACGTAGCGCAGGATTGCATTGTAACAGAGGAGGACTGTGGCACGAAGAATGGCATTGTCACTCGGGCAGTCGTCGAAGGCGGTAACGTTGTTTTAAGCCTTGAAGATTGCATATTAGGGCGGTGCTTTGCTGAAGACATAATCGATCCGAAAACTGGGAAGGTCGCAATTGAGGCCGGCGAAATGCTGGACGAGGAATCAGTAAAGCTGCTGAAATTGTACGCAATCGATGAGGTAAAGATCCGTTCCGTGCTAACGTGCGAGAGTATTGGCGGGGTATGCGCCCGTTGCTATGGGCGAGATTTGGCTAGAGGCAAGCTTATCGCGTGCGGTGAGGCTGTTGGCGTAATCGCAGCCCAATCAATCGGGGAGCCTGGTACACAGCTTACAATGAGGACGTTCCACATCGGCGGTACAGCACAAAAGGGAGCCGAGCAATCGTTTATCGAGTCTTCCTATGAAGCGGTCGTTAAGTTCAAGAACATAGTAACTGCTGTTAATAGCCAGGGGGCAACGATTGTTCTTTCTAGGACCGGGTCTATCTTTTTGACGGATGCTGCTGGTAAGGAGCGCAGCAGCTACCATGTTCAATACGGCGCGCGGTTATTCGTTAAAGATGGCGAAAGTGTCAAACAGGGCCAAAAAATCGTTGAGTGGGACCCATACACCATCCCTATTTTAAGTGATGCTGACGGGGTGGTGAACTTCATCGATATGGTAGAGGGGCTGTCCATTAAGGAGGTTGTCGACGATAATACTGGTATTTCTTCGCATGTCATTATCGAAGTCAAGCAACATGGGAAAACGAGTCCGCTGCACCCTAGTATCGCGATCCAAAATGACGACGGCAGGACGGTTGTTTTGCCAAATGGCGTTGAGGTGAAGTATGCGCTGTCCGTTGATACGCTGCTTGTTGTGGAGAATGGAGTGTCCGTAAAGGCTGGCGACATCTTGGCTCGTCTTTCTATGGAAACGGTGAAAACCAGGGATATTACCGGTGGGTTGCCGCGTGTGTCGGAATTGTTCGAAGCAAGGCATCCAAAGGATGCGGCGATTATTGCTGAGTTTGATGGAATTGTTGAGTTCGGGAAAGACCATAGAACAAAGCGCCGCTTAACGGTTATTCCTGATGATACTAGCCTGAAGCCGATCGAGTACCTTATTCCTAAGGGGCGGCACATTATTGTGCATGCTGGCGACCATGTGAATCGTGGAGATATCTTGGTCGATGGGAACTCTGTGCCGCATGATATTCTCAGGGTGCTCGGCGTTGAGGCGCTAGCGTCATACCTTGTAGATGAAATTCAGCAGGTATACAGGTTGCAGGGTGTGCCTATCAACAATAAGCATATAGAGGTTATAGTGCGGCAGATGCTGCAAAAGTACGAGGTGAAGGACCCTGGCGACACGTTATTTGTGAAAGATGAATTTGTAGATCGCACGATTTACCAGACTGTAAATAAGCAAATGATTGCTGAGGGGCGGCGGCCGGCCTATGCTATGCCGATCTTGCAGGGGATTACGAAGGCTTCCTTGCATACGCGGTCATTTATATCGGCGGCGTCTTTCCAGGAGACGACCAGGGTGCTTACAGAGGCTGCAATTTACAATAAGGAGGACGAATTGGTCGGGTTAAAAGAAAATATTATAGTCGGGCGGTTGATCCCCGCTGGAACGGGGAGTTTGCTGCGGAAATATGAGAAAAACGTCGGGAATGCTTATGAAGGGAAAGGCGATGGTGAGGAAAATGGCGCCGAGAACATCATAGACTTCTAAGCAGGAATCGGATTAGAGAGGGACGGTATTTGCAGCGAGATCGTCCCCATAGCGCAAGCATTTGCGTTACGCTGTGGGGCGCTGTGAATAGCGAACCTAATGCCACTAGTCACAAATTTATAGTGCCACGGAGGGGGGTTGAAGCACTTATTAGCGGTTTATCCAAATTCATAAGTGGCTTTCCGCATTTCCCGTCGAACTGCGAGTTGTTGTTGATACAGACGATCTATAATAGGTACTATAAGGTGGGTGTTTATATCATTCACATGTACAGACGATGATCCAGCAGGATCAATTCCCATGAGAAAGTTTTCCCATCCATTTAGGCCGTCTAATACTTTTTTATAACCACCAATAATAGCTGTATCTCCGAATAAGTTACGAAGCTCCGCGAAAGCAACTTTCATGTTATCAGTTCCGCAAGCGAATGGGGCCCCTAAGAGTGGTGCCACAATGTTATCTCGAAAATATTCAAAACTCTGGCCTTCTACGCTCTGCGCCCCGTATTGTTGCCTTTTTTCAGCCAACGATCTACCTGTATCCACAAGGCTCGTTAGGACAGCTGTTATGTCTTGTTGCATTTGCATGAATTGATCGGCTGCCGGGATCTGATTTGCTGCTGAGGCGTTAGGAGCTACTAAAAATACGCTGCTAGTTGCAAGCACGACACCAAAAAATATCTTTTTCATAAAAATTCCAAAAGAAAAGTATTCCAATCATATTGTAGCATGTAATAATCGGATGATTACAACCTATTTTGTTTGCATGTGCAAGCGCCACCAACTCCAGCCTTCCCAGCCGTAACGTTCTTTAGACGTTGAGCAGCGGGATCTTGGCTGGAGCCAGGGGCGTTATTTTTGGCGCGATTTTAATCGACCTCTATTTCAACATCTCCTTCAGCGTCCCCGTTAGGAGTTTCGTCTGCTTCTGGCGCAACATACTCCCAGAATAGTGCATCCCAAGGGGCTAGAGCCTCTGTTATACCCTGGACGTCTACATCGGTTTCTTGTACGCGCGGAACGATGGCTACACCGCGCGGAACGATGCAATCTGTTAAGAGCCTACATGTCATGCGAGCACTCCGGAAAAATCTGGGCCAGCCTTGCAAACCGGCAACTACTTGTTGGTAACTAGCGCGAACGCTCTCCTTGTCTACTAGAGTATGCGTAAAGGCTTTTTGCAAATTGACGAACCCGCACGCAATTTGCGCGTTGTAATATGAGAAACAAAGGCTTTCGAGACTCTGATAAACCAGGCGATCTATAATACATGGGACCAGTTCTCTTCTTATCATCGAACCAAGCTCGCAATCTGTATGGACACCTTCCTCTTTGGCGCCCAATGTGTCACGTGTAGACTCGATGAGGCGTTTTGCAGCATCTAGGCCTCGCGATACTGCCACGGCGCGCCTGTGAGGAACACTCCAATCCGTTTCGAGACGTGTTTGCACTTGGCGCATAGTAGCCGAGACGTTAGGAGCCCCTAAAAATACGCTTCCAACAGCAAGCGCGATCCCCAAAAATATCTTTTTCATAAAGATTTCCGAAATAAATACATCACAGCTATACTCATAGCATGCAATGGCTTTAGAGTCACTGCTTTTTTGTTTGCATATACAATTCGTGCGAACGCCCCCAACCTCAGCCTTTCCCTGCCGTAACGTTCTTTGGACGTTGAGCGGCGGGATCTTGGCTGGTGCCGGGTGTGTTATCTTGGGCGCGATTTTAATCGACCTCTATCGCCTCTTAACAAATCAAGTCTCACTCTCTTTTGGATGACGGAGCTTTTGCGCGAAAGATTTATACTCCGTTTCATCTAGTGATTTATACCCATTTTCGATGGAATACATGAAAATACCACGTTTTTTATTTTGAAAAACGCCACGATCTTTGTCAATGACAAGACCTAGATTTTCAACAGTTTCGACTCGTTTGCCATTAACTCGTTGTGCTGTGCGGACAATGGCATATTCGCCACTTGGTTTTTGCTGAAATCGTATATATGACATTTGAAGCAGATGTGTGAGGATAAAAAGCATTCTCCACAATATTAACAAAATATAGGAAAGACACAATGGTATTTAGAAGTCTTTTCCAGGTTTTTAATGCTGCATCTAATCTTGTGAAGCATAATAAAAAGTGTAAGGAGAAAAATTACCGGGAATTACAGATTACGCAATTGCCATCACAGGCCCCTTCCCAACATAGTGGCGCAAATACTGCCCGGTATGGCTTTTGGTATTTCTTGCTATATCTTCGGGGGTGCCCTCGGCAATAATCGTTCCTCCCCTGCTCCCCCCTTCCGGACCAAGATCGATAACCCAATCAGCGACCTTTATTATATCAAGGTTATGCTCGATGATTACGACGCTATTCCCCTGATCAACCAATTTATTCAATACTTCCACGAGTTTTCTTGTATCATCGAAGTGCAGCCCAGTAGTTGGCTCATCAAATACATACAGCGTATGCCCTGTAGCCTTCTTCCCAAACTCCTTAGCCAATTTGACACGCTGGGCCTCTCCTCCTGATAGCAGCGTTGCCGAATGGCCTATCGACAAGTATCCCAGGCCAACATCTTGCAACTGCTTCAATTTGTTCCAAATGCCAACTTGGTTCTCGAAAAAAGCGACCCCGTCGTCAATATTCATATCTAAAACATCGGAAATGCTTTTGCCTCGGTACTTTACCTGGAGTGTTTCCTGGTTATATCTTTTGCCGTGGCATTGGTCGCATTCCACGTAAACATTTGGTAAAAAATGCATTCCTATTTTCAAAATGCCATCCCCTTGGCATGTTTCGCATCGCCCCCCCTTAATGTTAAAAGAAAAGCGTCCAGGTGTGTACCCTCGGGCTTTAGCATCAGGAAGAGAGGCGAACCACTCTCTAATTTGTAAAAAGCAGCCAACATAAGTCGCCGGATTTGATCGTGGGGTTCTTCCGATTGGCGATTGGTCAATACATATAATCTTATCAAGGTTTTCATGGCCACTTATTCTTGAGCAAGACTCCTCATCAATTGGTTCTCCATTTAATTTATTGTGTAAGTTGGAGCATACAACATCCAAAATCAAGCTAGATTTTCCGCTGCCAGAAACGCCCGTGATGCAAACGAAACGGCCCAAGGGGATTTTGATATTTACATTTTTCAAGTTGTTGATACGCGCATTTTCTACGGAAAGCCAAGCGACGTTGCCCCATTTGCTTTGGTCGCCTTCTCGGCCTCTCCATGCTGCCGCCGCTATCGTCGCCCGCTTCGAAGTACGCGCCTTTTTGCCGCTAATTTTAGCGTTCGCAGTTGCTGGATTGATTGGGCGGCGTAGTGTTGGAACGGCAATACACTTGCGCCCAGTCAAATAGTCCGCCGTCAGGCTTTCGGTGCATTTTAGGACATCTTCTACGGTTCCAGCTGCCATGACCTGTCCGCCATTTACGCCAGCGGCCGGCCCCATATCGATCAGCCAATCAGCCTGGCGAATCGCATCCTCATCGTGCTCTACAACAAGTACAGAATTCCCCAAGTCTCTCAGTTTTTTTATCGTACCAAGAAGACGGTCATTATCCCTTTGGTGTAGACCAATAGATGGCTCATCTAAGACATACAGCACCCCAGTTAGCCCCGAGCCTATCTGCGAAGCAAGCCTAATCCTCTGGCTTTCCCCGCCAGATAATGTCCAAGAACTCCTAGATAATGTCAAGTAATCAAGGCCAACATTTTTCAAAAAGACGAGGCGGCTTTTTATTTCTTGTATTACTTTTTCGACGATCTTGACTTCTTTGGGGGATAGCTGGATATTATTAAACCAAAATAAAGCTTCCTCCACCGAAAGTGCGGAAACTTCAGCGATATTTTTACCATTCACTCTGATGCTTAAGGCCTCCGGTTTTATGCGCGCACCGTGACATTTCGAACAGGTATGGGTCCTTTGTATTGAAGCAAATGTGCTGCCCAAAGAACCGTCATCATCCTCGTTAATACGCTTATTAAGCACGTTAATCACCCCCTCAAACGGCTTATTCGAGCAAAAGTCCTTGTTATTTCCGGTGATTTTGAGGTTAACGGGATTGTCTCCCGTCCCGTACAAAATAATATTTCTCTGCTCATCAGATAATGTAGCAAAAGGAATTGTCGCAGGAATACTGAACTGCTCCGCTAAAGCTTCCAACAATTTTTGATAATAAATTCGTACATATTTCAAGCGATATACCGAATACTTACGATCTGTTAAGCACCTAATCGCACCTTGCTTTATGCTCAGCGACCAATCTATTATTTTGTAAATATCAAATTGGTGCTCTATTCCTAAACCATTGCACTGCTGGCAGGCCCCCTGCGGCCCATTAAACGAAAAGAGGCGCGGATCGATTTCTTCAATAGAGAACCCGCTAATCGGGCAAGCGAACTTTTCGGTTAAAACAATAGTATCCTCCTTTTTGTCAAACGGCTGTATGTAGACAATTCCATCGGCTGCCCTCAGTGCTGTCTCTAGGGAAGCAACAAGGCGGGTCCTCCAAGCCCCCTCTTGCATTGTTTCGCTTGGGATGACTAGCCTGTCGATCACCAGCGAAATCGAGTGCTTTTCGTAGCGCTCTAGGCTTGGGACTTCGTCGATATCAAACATTACCCCATCAACGAAAACCCTTTGAAACCCTTGCTTTCTGTATTCATAAAGATCCTTCTTATACTCCCCTTTTCTATCGCGAATTACAGGAGCCAATATATAAACTTTCGTCCCTTCTTGCAGCCGCGTAACCTTTTCGGCCATCTCATCGATTGACTGGGCCTCTATAGGAAGGCCTGTAACGGGGGAATATGGGATGCCTATTTTCGCGAAAAGCAGCCTTAGATAATCGTAAATCTCGGTTACAGTGCCAACCGTTGACCTAGGATTATGTGGATGGGCCCTTTGGTCCAGTGATATTGCTGGGCTTAGGCCCGAAATAAAATCCAAATCAGGCTTATCCATCATATGGACGAATTGACGCGCGTAAGCTGACAAGCTTTCTAAATAACGGCGCTGCCCTTCAGCATAAACCGTATCAAACGCTAAAGATGACTTCCCAGAGCCACTTACTCCTGTGATAACAACAAACTGCCCGCGCGGAATGTCTATATCAACGCTCTTAAGGTTGTGTGTTCGTGCTCCCCTAATGCTTATAACGGAACTGTGCATCTTTGTTTGCTCTTGAAATACGGACATCGTATTGTACGAAAAAATTCCCTGCGGTTGAACAAATATTTTTGTCAATGCAACATAGAAATGTCCGCTTTTTGGTAAAGAATGGGTCCATAATCCGTTCCAAGATGAGGATCATTTTGGTGCTGGTGTTGCGTGTGATTTGTTAAGAGGTAATTCGCGGTATGTTTTCCCACCCCCTTACTTCGTCTATAACACATCACATATGCGCGTTGTATTGCAAAAAAGCTAAGATCACCACACTAATATGGTCGTAGTTAGATGATACCGTGTTGACGCTGACATTAGCACGCTACACATTTATTTGTTACTACTTAGTTCATAGCCAAAGCATGAGGCGAATTTAGGAACAATTCTCGAAGGGAATCGAGCACGCATGTGCCTTTGCGCTTGGCCGTGAGTATGTAACTTTTTAGGCGCACAA
>JAIRNU010000015.1 GCA_031257945.1 Holosporales bacterium | reverse complement strand
ACGTCAAGAAGCGTTGAAATGGTCGATTTGTCGCTACTACTGTTGTACCACGTGCATCACGGTGGGTTGTTTGAGAAACTGGTGGAGACCTTTCACCAACTTTTCGCTTAGCAGTCTCACACCTTCTAGTGCTCTATTAATATTCTTCATGATGTACCAATTATTGGAATCAAGCCAGACAGTATTATTGAGCGGCGGTAGAGCATTACTACCAATGTACTCCAGTGCAATATTGCCATTCTCGATAATCTCATCACACAACTGCTTTAATACCGGCGAAGGCAATTTGACGCCCTCATTCAAAACATCAGCATATCCTGCGTTGCTTTGCAGCAAAAGCGCAGCAATCAGCCCAATTTTCAAAATATTCATTACCGAACCTTTATTAAAATGATACTCCCCGACGAAGGATAGTAAATAGAGGTTAAGAAAGTGATAACGCTTGGCGCCCAATCCATTCGATCCTGGCACTACAAAACCCACAGAATTCCCGGCGTCGCAGCGCAGTGCAACACTAGACCGTTGCAAAAGCTTCGTTCTTTCGGTAATTTTGGCGTCGCTCCGATGCTCGAATCCTCACGGACGTTAAGTACGCTGCGGTTCTGTGCTTCGTATGCTCCTAAAAATTCCTCGAAATTACTCGCTTTTGCAACAGGTTCGTTAAGTTCGAAAAATAGTTCAGTTCAGCGGACTGGCCGAGATTACCCCAAAGCCAAGGACCGGCTCATTCCTATATCGCTCGATTTCTTCTGATAACCCTGGAGCATGAATCGGGAACTCCGGGAACGGGACGTCTTTGCCGAGCATATTCGGGTTTGTAGACGGCTCCGAAAACGTAAGAGAATTAAACAGGATGGCGCTTTTGCTCTCCGACACCGGGATAACAAACTTCAGCACAACAGAGTTTGGGTTAAACATTGGGACGTACTCTCCCTTGTTAGCGCGATGCTGCCGAACCATTCGTAAGATGCTCCATTTGCCTTTGTATGAAAAGGTTGCGGTCGTTTGCAGGACTTTAAGCGCTGGCTGTTTAGGGTCGTTTAATGGAACCTCTAGTAACCCTTTTGCTGACGGCCACCGGAATGACACGTCAGTTTGGCTATCGTATACCCATTTCGTCCGCTTATTTTTATCGGTGTTTTGGATGATTTCGTCACGGTTTGTGCGCATAGTCCACTGTGCAACGTAGTTAGAGCATACTGCCCTGTCCCTATTAATGTTAAATTCTATAGACATGGTAGTACTTGGCAATCCGCTATTATTAGTTTCTAAATACTCTTTGAATAGGCTAAAGACTTGCTCAACTGACCGTAGAAATTTTGCTGCTTCTGTGGAGACGCTGCCCAGCTGATAGATTTGATTTAGAATTTTTTCAGTAGTTCCGCCATATGTTTTAAATTTTTCAAAGAACAACCGCACATCTTCAGGATCCGCCTCTGCGCTTTGGGATACATCAGTTGATGGCGGCGTGAAGGGGAAGCGCCCTTTTAAGTGTTTATTAAAGAAAAAGGCCAAATCCTGGTAGTTTTTGATGTTTTTCTGGCGGGTAAGGATTTCGACACGCCCCAAAATCCCCTTCTTAATATACTGTTTCGTTTCGAGGAAGTAATCCCCGACTTCTACTTGAATATCTGCTGTATTAATTTTTTCGAAAGCATTCTCCATAGAATATTCCTTAAATTCTGTAGTAATAAATGTTTCTAAATCGGCAATGCTATTGCCAGGTTGTTTTTTTTGGAAAGCAGTTGCTTGGTCAACAATCCGCCGCCACTTTGTCAATTTAGTATTATCTAATGGGTTGACGGACAGCATAATATCGCTAGTCAAAAAATCGATGACAGGTTTAGCTAAATTAATAGCGAGATTTATAACTTGCTGGCTCTGAATATTCAAAAATGAATTCAAATCTTGGGAATCTTTTACTCCGTACGCGTGGTACGCTGGGCTCGATTTACCATCCCACCAACTAAATGATGGGTCCCAAATGTGGTATGGCCCAATCCTTTTCAGTAATTCATTCAACTGTGTAAGCAATTCATAATTGGTTTCTAGCAAAAGATCCCGCAGCGATATGTAAAAGAAGCTTACGGATTCATAGTTCAAAATCTCTAGGAGTTTCAGCATTTCTGGGTAGATAAGCCGCAAATTTGCGGTTCTAGAGCGGATTAGCTCTTCGGTTGCCGCCTCGTTATGCAAAACCGGCATTGGGATGAAATTTTGGGCCTGAGCAATCAGGCTTGCCAGGTTTTTTTGTAAACTGCCTCTTGCGATTAAACGGAAGCTTTCTTGCAATATCACAGGGAACCCACCGATTTTTTTCGTCGAAAAGGCTTCGTATTGCTCGCAGAGGTCCTTTGCGGTTTGAAGCAATTTGTCATCCCAGTATAACACTTGCCCCTCAGGGACAGAATTAATAAACCTGTGAGCACTGGGTTTTCGCATGTATGGCTCATCGAATAACGTTTTCAGGGATCTAGCAAGCAAAAACAACCCCTCAGAGGCTCGAGCGGTTTCTTCTTCGGCGCCTTCTGGAGGAGGGGCGAAACGTACATCTGTTGTGAGTATTTTGGTTAACTCTCGTAACCTTTGCTTCAGATGGAAAAGGCCCACCGCGCAGTTATTAACGATTGCCTGGGAGACGTCCTCCCCGAAAAAGGAGGATTTATCAAGGGAGCATAAGAGGTCCTCAAAAACGCTGTCTGGTTCGAATACGTCCTTATCCATCCAGGTCTGAATGCTGCGGTTATCGGACACATTTGCGTCTACTGTATCTGTTGAGGCAGACTCCGGGGGCTCAAACGTTTTAATAACTGCATTAAGTTCTATACTTAGCGTTCGTAAGAAATCGCAATCGGGCAGGCCCTTTGCATCTAAATTTCGTAGTTGTCGGACCAGATTATCCATTTGCGCGGGGAAACTGTTGGGGTGCGAGTAAATAAAAATCGTATTAAAAAATTCTTGGAACAGGTCGCTTAGCGTTTTTCGCGCGAGGCCCTTGTATGCCATCAAATCAATCTCTGGGAACGCCGAGGTATTCAATTTTCTGCGCATATTCCCATAGTATTTCAAAAAGGACGTTGAAAGCGTCATATGAAACGCATACTCCACCAGTTCTGCCAAAACCGCCGGAGACGCGACAAGCCGTAAATCATTAAATTTATCAACGAATGAGGCGAGCTGCGTTAACCCGTCAACGAAATCCTTAATCGCCTTGAATTCATTGCTTTTTGTCGGGATAGCAAGCTGCGCTATAGATGTATTTGGTTTGATGTCGTGGGGGGCCATGTGCAAAAGCTCCCTGGCTTTTAACATAAGGTTCACGTACAATGCGCGCATTACGACATTTTGGTACGCTAAATTCACCGATTTATCGAGTTTTGAGCGTAATGGGCTAAACCACGATGCCGGGATGAAAATAGAGAACAGCTGAGACGTAGAGAGCTCTTGCATAATATTGGAAAGCTGTTTTACCGCCGCTTCAAACGCGTCATTCTTTTTGGATAATTCGGTAATAGGAATTTGCTGCGTTGTAACTAGGAATCGGTACATTGAACTGATTGCTGGGACCACGCTTTCTTTTGTGCGTTTGAAGGACAGATACGCAGCGCTCCCCCCCCAAATTCCAACAACAATCAAGGTAATAGCTGTTATTTTTGCTATACGAAGGGATTTGTTCGCAAAATTGAAAAACCATTTTTGCGGGATACAAAGCGATTCGCTAAGGACTTTTTGGTCTAATACGTCGCGGCAAAAGAATAACCGTTCGGAAAGGGTAGAGGGGCCGTTGCTCTTTGCCTCGGGCTCCTCGACTTCTTGTTCTTCGTCTGCTAGTGCGGCGTTTTCTGCGGCTGCGGCGTCCTTTACTAAACTTTCATCAATAAAGTCTAAATCTGTTCTAATATTGTTGTAGACCTCGCCACCGTCGCCCACGAAATAAATTCCGCGAAGTAAAAGCGTTGCCTCATAGGCTGTAGCTTTAAAAATTTGATCAAGGTAAATGGCGAGATTCTCCCGCACTTTCTCCAACTCATACGGGAAAACGTAAAGGCCATCTTTGACTTGATTAAGAGCATCTTGGCAGCATATATCCATGTTGATATCTGCAATTTTGCTGGAAATAGCCCCTATTGCTTCGTCGACCCACTGGTGCATATATTCTGCGTCTACGTTGTAAGGATTGGACCAGCCAAACATGTCCCCCTTAACTCCGGCCGGAAGATTTTTACAAAATTCCTGAAAGCCTGGGACTATGTCAGTTTTGGTAATCACAACGTAAATTGGGATTTTCAAGCCAAGTTGGTCTTGAAACAGTGATAATTTTTGGAAAATAAAGTGTGCCCGTTCCGTGCATATGTTTGACGGGATCCTATTTTTTCCGTACAAATCCTCCGCAGAAATAGTAAGAACAATGCTGTCTATGGGGCGAGCGGAGCGGTATCTAGATAATAAGTGCCGCAGGGTTGTCCAGCCAACTTCATCAGAAGTAATGCTTTTTTGCTCTAGAAAAAGGGCTCCTTTTACATCAAGAGCCACCCCATTGCGCAAGAAAACCCAATTGTATTCAGCATCATAAGATTCAACTTCCTCTTTCCAAATAGCATTAATAGAATCGAAGTTTTGTATTAATGTTGATTTTCCGGAACCCGTCGCTCCAACAAGCAAAACCCAGGGATTTTTGTATTTGTAATTACTGCACTTCATGGCCCTTTCAAGAAAATCCAGGCCGTTCAAGAAGAGCGAGGACATTCGTCCAACCTTAAAGAACCCTTTCCTGACGAGGAATTCGCTTATCCACCCGCCAAGTGGCGGCAATTTATATTTTTCTACTACGTTTTCTTTTGGCGGTTCAGACTTGTTTTGTCTTGTTACTAGGTACTTGGCGAGGTATAACGCACCAACGGATAAAGCGATTCCTAGAACGAAAGCTATATAAACAAAAAGTGGGATAGAGGAGAATAATTCACCGCACCAAACGAAAAAAACGCGCAGTTGTTCCGATATTTTGTCCCATATGCCAATAACACTTTCCAACAACTAGCTTCAACCATAACTTTCGCTTACCACAGACCCGTTTTATTATATTCAACCTATCAGCCACTAGTAAATACGTATCCAAATCCCGGCATCATACATACAGTTGTCTCTTGAAATGTGTACTTACTACTCATCAGCCATAGCCGCCGTCAGCGGGGGAATTGGGAAACAAAACCCCCACTGCTTCTAGATAACGGAGGCACGTTAACTGTTACTGTTGTTATGCTAGTTTCGCGTATTTGGGCAGAGGAATTCAGAAAACAAGAAAGCTAACAACAACTGTCCCTTGCCGGTTCCTCAGCGGCCTCGTCGGGTATCTCTACCATACCACGGCGTTTTTTCTCTTCTTGCTCTCGTTCGTACCTTTCGCTAATTGCTAACTGAAGTGTGCCTACCCCCTCGCCGCTTTCAGGATTCACCAGTATAAACTTGTAGCCGCGCGCTTCACACCAATCTTTGATTGCCTCGCAGGTCTCACACGATGAGTTCTCGGAAGGGCTCAAAACTACAATTGGTAATTCACCGGTCAGATTCCCACTCTCTGGTGTCCACTTTTCTATCGTATTTATTGTGTTAGTTATATTAGAACCTTCACTTACGATTGTAACACCCACGTCACTGTTTAGTAAATACGTATGCGCTAAATTATTATAGAATGGCTGGTAGGCAGTAGACTGCAATGTTACCTCTCCACCATTGCGAAGACACATATTTGCGGTGTCTGCACAAGCCCGCCCACCCCCGCGCCACGTATTTTGTCCATTTTCATCAAGTCGTGATAGAGCTATTAATATGCTCGTTTGGCTATCTCCGACGAGCACAACCTTTCCACACCAAGCTACTAGAAATATAGAATTAACCACGAACAAAGCGAAAGCGGATAAGACGCATTTGCGAAATATATGTTACTACTTAGTTCATAGCCAAAGCATGAGGCGAATTTAGGAACAATTCTCGAAGGGAATCGAGCACGCATGTGCCTTTGCGCTTGGCCGTGAGTATGTAACTTTTTAGGCGCACAA
>JAIRNU010000074.1 GCA_031257945.1 Holosporales bacterium | reverse complement strand
TGGATGTAGAGGAGAATAAGAGAAATATTCTTGATAATATATTCTCAGATACTGATAGACAAGTATCTGTTGCAGGTGATTGTCACGCGTTTTTCCCAGATAATACGGTGTACAGGCGTCACGGTAATGCTTGGATTTCCTTGACGAGCATAGCGGATAAGCAAACTTTTGATTATTTTGTAGATCACAAAGAAGATTGCAAAGAGTTCCTGCGAGAAGTAGTGTGGTCTAGCGATATTGCTGAAGAAATACCAGATGGTGTTTTTGGGTCGTGTCCAAATCTTTTTAAAGTCGTTTTAAAAGACGTCAAAAAAATAGGAGAGAACGCTTTTGCCGGCTGCAAAAGCTTAGAGGAAGTAGTAATTCCAGAATCAGTTACCTCTATTGGAACTAATGCTTTTACCGGCTGCCGGGCCTTAATGGAACTAACAATCCCAGAATCAGTTACCTCTATTGGAACTGATGCTTTTGTCGACTGCTGGTCCTTATTGGAACTAACAATTCCAAAATCAGTTACCTCTATTGAACCTGGAGCCTTCGCAGCTACTGGTCTAAACGTGGTACATCTGAAGTCGCAAAATATTAATGGAGTCGATTTTACTCAACCAGGCAACGGCATAGTCTACGTTTTGAATAGTATATTCTCTAACAGTATAGCGCTAGGAGCCCCAAAAGCCACAAAAGGGTGCCGAGTGGTCTTAGCTGATGGCAATGAATATATGTTTACCAAGTGCGGGTGGCGTCCCACGACAAAAGTAACATTTGAAAGGCAGGAAGATATTGAAATGTTTCGGGCTTGTTGTAGGACGCATAGGGACACGACTACAAAATTGCGGGAAGTGGTTTGGGATAATCCTGGGGAAATCCCAGCTAAATTGTTTGATAGATGCACTAAACTTTGGAAAATTTACTTTAAGGAAGGGGATATAAAAAAGCGTGCCCTTGCAGAATATCCTGATTTAAAGGAAATAACAATTTCAGAATCAGTAAGGTGCTGCGAAGGGGCTTTTTGCGGGACTAGATTAAGGGATATCCATTTTGAATCATGGCGTTCTGGCAATGGTTCCTACGACGAGACTGCAGCAATAAATTTCCTGAACGGTGTATTCTTTGACAGTAAAACCAATACAGTAACCGCACCAGAAGGGTGTGTAGCGCATTTCCCACTTGGTCATGTATGTACATGCACTAAAGCTGGGTGGGAATCTGCTAGAGACATGACAACGTTACGTATTGATAATGAAACGGATGTCATGTGGCTTTCTGCCCATCGGAAACGTTTTCCAGGGGCTGCGAATGTATTGCGGGAAGTAGAGTGGTCTTTTGCGCAAATCCCCGCTGGAATTTTTAGCGGTGGGCAAAACCTTCGCACGGTTTCCCTTTCTCGCGGGGTCGAAGACATAGGAGAGCGAGCCTTTGCTAATTGCGTTTCTTTGTCAGAGTTAGAGATCCCAGCCTCAGTGCATACAATTGGACGCGGCGCTTTTTGCGGAACTGGTATCAATGATCTCAAGTTCGCTGCCTCAACTATTAATGGACAAACGCTAGGAACTAATGTAGCGGCGACGATAGCATTCCTCGACGACATATTTTCTGATACCGATGGAAACGTAGGAGCAGAGATTGGCTGTACTGTACATTTTCCACATACGCGTTATGTACGTTATGAAGATACGTGGGAATTGCGCTTTCATGTAGACGGGAGAGGAGAGATACGGCCCGATGTTGTCTTCGGTAAGAATCAAGTAGAGCAATTATCAGATCCACAAAATTTTGTTGTCGCAAATAACATCACAGAAATTGGGAAAGGTGCTTTTGATGAGTCAGGCATCCGCAGCGTGTCGTTCGAAGAAAATAGCCGACTAGAAACAATAGGAGAGTATGCTTTTCGCGGATGTGAGCAGCTTACATCAGTAGAATTGCCGCCAACAGTTTTTGTCATTTACCCGTTTGCTTTTTGTGGTTGCACAGCTTTGCAAAAGATCGTAATCCCAAAGAACGTGAAGTTTGTGTGCCATGGTGCTTTTTATGGATCCGGAATACAGGAAATTAGGTTTTTGTCATTTCCGAAAGTTTATATTGAAGACAACCCTGAAGATGGCGTAGAGAAACACAAAAAGCACTTTTTGACTAGAATATTTTCTGCTAGCGAGACCGAGGCCGATTTATTGAACGACGGGGTTAGGGCATATTTTCCGGATGGTACAATTTATTGGTATGTGGACGGAGAATGGTTGTCGGGACGACATGGAGCCCCTCCCCAGCAACTGCGTGTATTTTTCCCCCGGTCACCTACAGAACCAGAACCAATTCAGTTCCAACAGCGTTCCCAGATGCCAGGTTGGCCAGAGCCGGCACCAGAGCAGGATGCTACTCCGAACCCACCACAGTCTTTAACCATGAAACGTTCTGAAACAATAGACTGGAGTGCTTTTGTGACACCATCACAAACTCCAGCCCTAAAACGTTCTTCAGTAACCTTCAGTGCTTTTGCCTCATCACAATCACAAACTCCAGCCAAACAGCCTTCCCAAGCGCCAAAGGACGCGTCGGCGGCTTCTCCGAACCCACCACAAACTTCAGCCCTAAGACGTTCTCCAGGAATAAACTTGAGTGCTTTTGTTGCCTCATTACAAACTCCAGATCCAGCCAAACAGCCGTCCCAAGCGCCAAAGAACGCGCAGGATACTTTTCCGAGTCCACCACAGCCTTCTGCAGACGCCACGCGGTGTTGGAATGACCATGGGGTGGACAGCGTGCATCTAAATGATGATTTTGATGGCGCAACATAAGCTTCCTAGCAACAATTCTGTTTTGCGGCTATTGTGATACGGGCCTGCTGTACTCCTGCCATCAATTTTTGGTGGCGGGATTTACGTCGCTTGTATTTGTATTAGTCTTTGTATTATTAAGTTGCCTGAAGATGAAATTAACCATTTGTTAATACAATAGTAATACAATAAGGAAAGTTCATATGTTACATGAATAAGCAGAGAACAATATGCTTTTTTCGATTCCTATTCTAACTGTAGCAAGTATAACCCCCCCCAAGAGAGTATGTTAGGTTTCATAAATTCGTTTTTCGAATGTTTAACTACAATAGAACAATTCTTTTGGAGTTATATTGGGTTTGTAATACTACTTGCTTGCGGCATTTATTTAACTATTTCGTCGAAGTTATTCCAATTTCGTGTTTTTTTTAGCTTTAGAAAATGCATTAAAGAGCTACTCACATCCAAGAAAAAAGGCCCGGTAAAGGGGGTCCATCCGATTAAACTCTATTTCGCTTCTGTAAGCGGGATGGTCGGCCTGGGCAATATCGTTGGCGTAATAACAGCTATTACTATCGGCGGACCTGGAGCGTTATTTTGGATGCTTGCGGCGTGTTTCCCAAGTATGTTAGTGAAGTACTCCGAGATTTACCTGGGAATCAGGTACCGTAGAGCGAATGATTCCGGCGGGTATGACGGCGGCCCGATGTTCTACCTTAAAAAAGCCTTTAAAAATAAGATTATTCCGGGAATAGCGAGCGTCCTACTGTGTATCTACAGTATAGAGGTTTTTCAATTTGATGTCGTCGCAGATACGGTTGTAGATGTCTTAGGCATCAATCACTATATTGTTATTATTTTATTGCTTTCGGCTGTGATGTATACTGCCCTTGGAGGAATCAAAAGATTAAGCCAAGTCTGTAGCATTTTGATGCCGGTATTTATACTGCTTTATACTGGGACATGTTTATGGGTTATTATATGTCGCGCAGATGTTTTACTGGATGTGATTAAAACGGTGTTTTATTCAGCTTTCTCTGGGCACGCGGCCGTTGGCGGGTTTTCCGGCAGTACAGTGATGCTAGCCATACAAGAGGGAATCTCGCGGTCAGTATATTCCGGGGATATTGGGATTGGATATGATTCGGTTATACAGTCGGAAACGCAGGCGACACTACCGGAGAGACAAGCTCGTTTGGCGATTTTTTCTCTATTCACTGATGTCGTCATTTGTTCGCTTAGTACTTTGGTTGTACTTGTAACAGGGATATGGACTACGCATATGGCCCCATCATTGTACGTTTCCACAGCCTTTGCGCAATTTATTCCTGGGGCGCAATTTTTCATGGCAACGTTCCTTGTGATCGCTGGATTTACGACTATCGTTGCCTTTCTTGCTGTTGGGTTAAAATGTGCACGATTCCTTAGTGAAAAGTACGGCAAGCCAGTTTACTTAACTGTGGCGGTTTTCTCTTTTATCTTTTTTTCATTTTTTGAACAAGAAAAGGCATTGTTAATGATGAGTATATCAGCTGGTTTTTTAGTTTTACTAAACGTTTCGGGTATTATTCGATTAAGAAAGTTCATTAGATTCCGGTGATGGTATTTTCTTCTGAAAAGATGCGCCTGAAAGGTGCCAGTAACGGCACTTTTGCCGAAAAAATTCTGACTAAAGGTGTCTAATTGGCTGATTAATGGCGTGCTGAGGCGTTTAGCGTTGGGGCCCAGCAGTCATACGTTACCCATGAGGCGCGCCGTTAACGAAAATACGCCTGACCCTTGAGCTCAAGCTAACAAGCCGTCTGTGAAAGGCGATCCCAGCAGCTTGAGCGTTTTTTAATTGTATTGGGTGGCCCAGGATGACGGCCTCATCTCCGACACGAACAGCATCAATATTGGTAATATCAACCGTAGTTAAATCCATAGAATTTCTCCAAATAATAGGTGCTTCTTGGCCATTAATAATAAAACAATCCACAGGACCAATGCCACCGCTCCCCCCTGGAATATTTTGTGTCGCTAGTAAAGAGGGGGTTACGCCATCAGCATAACCACAGGAAACAGTTGCTATTCGCATATTTTTATCGGATACAAAATGCCAGTTATACCCAACACCAGTACCAGGCGCGATATCTTGTATTTGTAAAATTTTACCGTATACCGTGATACAGCATTCAACTCCGGGGAGGTATTCTTCAAAACCGTATAGACCTACGCCGACGCGCACCATATCAAAAAAGACGTGCCTGCCAAGGAGTACGCCGTCGGTATCTGCCAACGAAAATGGAATATCAGGAAATTTTTCACGTATATTCGCAACTCGACTTATTTGAATAGCGTTGGCGGCGTGGTTAACATCAGACGAAGCCACAAAATGAGACATAAAGAACTCCCACTCAATCCAGCTTGCATCAATGCGCTCGAAGGCGTTGATATCGCTGTATGGTATGCCAAGCCGGCGTAGCCCCGTATCAATGTGCAGTATAGCTGGTAATCGGTTGTTAGTTGCCGCCGCGTACCCATTCCACTCGCAAACGTTCTCTATAGTGTTTAGGACGGGAGTATACCCAGCACTAGCCATCTTTAAGCACCAAGCCCCAATAAAAGGCCCATCTAATACGAATAATTTGTACTTTTGGAGGGGGGCTGAAGTGCACGCGGAATCATTAGACCTGTTGCGAAAGCTTCGTTCTTTCGGTAATTTTAGCGTCGCTCCGATGCTCGAATCATCACGTACGCTGCGGTTCTGCGCTTCGTGGGCTCCTAAAAATTCCTCGAAATTACTCACTTTTGCAACAGGTCTATTATCTGTGGAAAATTCGGTGATATTATCGTAGCTTGGAACTGCGCAGCAATGCTCGAGCAAGTGCTTGGCTAAGGCGTCGGCCTCATCGACATACGCAACGAAAAAGTGCCGACAGCCCGCCTGGAACAGAACTTCACCAACCTCGCATGCCCCCATTCTGTAGGCATCTGCTTTTAAAACGGCAGCGCAAATCGTCGGAGAGACATGTTGCCTAAAAATTCGATAATTTCGTTTAATTTTATAGGCATCAATTTCCGCCCAGGTATAAATACTGCACTGATCAGTATAGCCGCCTGTATCGCTAAAAGATTTATTAAAACCCACCTATCTATCTTCGGCGCTTTCCCTTTACGGTAGTCATTGTGCCTATTAACTTTGTCAATGTCCAGAATTAGTTGTGTAGTGTCTGTAATTCTCGGCAATATATCCGCCAATTCTTAGATGCATAACCAGATGGGCCGTGCCGCGCTGTCTAATGACGAGGCGGCAGGCAATTGGGGGCGTTTGGGCACTTAACTACTTACTAAATATGTTCGTTGCGAAATCAATAGAGCTATTGCGTAAGTCATTTCCAGCCCTTGCTTTCCGCAGTGCAGAAACGGCTTTTGCAATAAGTCTAATAGACCAATTGCAAAAATTGAAAATATGCCTCTGAATAACGTATAGTGGTCTAATCCTGCGCCCCCTGCAGAAGAAAATTATCTGATTGCCGGTTTAACGGGCTTTGTGGGACGTTCTGGTTGGTTTGGACCTAATTGATTTTTTATGAGGACGGTACTGTTTTTGCGCAGGGTTCGATGCCTTTTTTGCAACGGCTCCCTCTTTGTAGAAGTTGTCATACTCGAATTCAGCCTGAAATCCATCAGGACGCCCACCTGCAGCAGGCCACAACTCAGGACATGGGTTGTGGGTCAGTTTTCGGATTTTGTTGTAGCATTCCTCACGAACACGTTCTGGTGACGGAAGTTGCAACGCTGCTTCAGCAATAACCATTAATTTTTTTGGGTTATCTGTCATTAATACTGCCTTTAAATAGCCTTTTTCTACAAGGGAGTTAATTTTTTCAGAATACTGTTGGACACCAGCACATATACTATCTAATTGTTCAACCAGAACACTGGGGGAAGAAAGCTCGATAGCCAAATCTACGGCACCTCGTCCTTGTTCAAGAGCGATTTCCATTGCTGCCAAATAATTTTCATCAGCTATAGCATCCTCATATCTATAAGAATTGTTGCCACCTCCCTGTGGATTATCTTGTTCGTCTGAATCTTCTAATATGTCCAGGTTCATATCAAATGAGAAAAAAAGTATGGGCAAAAAGGGCTAGCTGTTCCAAAGTACTCCAGTAAAAGTTAAGTAATAAATTGAGGCTTATACATTGATTATACATTATCTT
>JAIRNU010000064.1 GCA_031257945.1 Holosporales bacterium | reverse complement strand
GAGCCGGCGGCATAATTTATCAAACCAAGTATAGTGCGAATTCGTGTACTTTTTTTACGGGAGAACTGTATTTAAAGCAGGCGCGTCTATACTTGAGCGAAAACCACAAATTAAACGCGATTGACTATAGTGAATCTCGTACTTATAGTACGCTCCCTTGATGCATTTTATCGTTGTGTGTGGTTCTTTGAATGGTAAAACCCAGTCTGGCAAACTCATGGCTCCCTACCGATATGCCGTATAATTATACTGCCTATCGGAATATAGCAGAACCTGATCACGATGTACAAAAATATGTTGTACTAGCAGGTTTTTGGAACAGGCATACTAAATTTTAGACGGAGTTAGGGTTTAAAATAGGAGGGAGGGAGATTTCCCTCCACCCCGCGGTATATAAGACACGGTGCAGCTTTTGCAGCGTAGAGGGAAACCGGCAGAATTACAGGTATTAAGATTTGGTACTACGCGGCGACCTTTTCCGCCCGGCCAATTTTGTTCCGCTTGTCCCTCCTGCCTGCCCGACACTTACAACCTTCTTTGCATTTCTTGCCTTTTTGGCTTCGATCAAACTGCACGCCTCCTCCAAGTTAATTTGCATAAAATCTATAGCTTTAGGAATAGATGCAATAGTATCCCCGCATTTCACGTACGGCCCAAACCGTCCAGTACTAACTTGCATATCATGTCCCTCGTATTGCCCGATGGTTAAGGGGAATGACTTCAGCACCAAAGCCTCTTGTAATGTAATATTGCTCGGAACAATAGATGGCGGGATCCCAACCCGCTTAACGCTACTAGCCTTTTTCTTCTTCTTGTCTGTAGGTTCTACAGGCGGCGCAGACAAAGGATCAAATTGCAAGTAAAACCCGTATGGCCCCTTACGAACAGTAATTCTCGTATTGTCCGTAGGATCTACCCCAAGTTCAACTGGTTCAAGCACAGCTGCCTGTTCCTCCGGGGGAACGTCTATTTGCTTGCGGTTAGGACATGCAGGATAATTGTTACACCCTAGAAACGCCCCGAATTTACTCAGTTTCAGCCCCATCATGCCATCATTGCACTTGTCGCACCGGCGATTCTCGATGTTTTTGAAGATGTACGCGGACAGGTCGTTTTCAAGCTTTTCAATTACGTCCGTTATCGAAATTTCGCTCATTTTGGCTATGGTATCCGAGAAATCCGTCCAAAACGTCCGCATAACGCTCTTCCACTCCAGTACGCCGTTAGCGATATCATCAAGCTCCTCCTCCATGTTCGCTGTAAAATCGTACTCAAGGTATTTCTTGCAAAAGTTTGTAAGAAATGCTGTAACGATTCGCCCACGATCCGACGGGACGAACTGACGCTTTTCGATAGTTGCATACCCGCGATCCTGCAAAACCTGCATAAGCGGGGCATATGTGGAAGGGCGCCCAATTCCAAGCTCTTCTAGCTTTTTGACCAGGCTGGCTTCTGTAAAGCGCGGAGGTGGCTGCGTGAAATGCTGCGTGTCGACCAAATGTTCCAGCGCCAGTTTTTCAGCTAGACTGATGGGGGGAAGCTTTTCTTCGCCAGGCGCGGCCTCATCCGCTTCATCCAACCCCTCTTGATAGACCTTTAAGAACCCGTCAAACTTTTGCGTCGTTCCAACGGCCCGGAATATGTGCTTTTCGCTGCTATCAGAAATATCCACGGTAACTTGGTCAAACAAAGCATTCTCCATTTGGGAGGCAATGGCCCGCTTCCATATTAGCTCATACAAAGCAAGCTGATCTTTATTCAAAAAAGACGATATATCCGCAGGGCGCCGCGTGATTTGCGTCGGACGAATCGCTTCGTGCGCCTCCTGTGCATTTTTCGCTTTTGTCTTGTACACCCGAATATCGTTAGGCAAATACTCCTTCCCGTAATTCTTTTGTATAAAATCGCGGAAATCATGCAATGCTTCCATACTAAGCGTAACACTATCTGTTCGCATATACGTTATAAGCCCGACTAGCTCCCCGTTAATCCTGATGCCCTCATATAGAGTCTGCGCAGTGCGCATAGTACGACTCGCACCAAAGCCAAGTTTACGAGAGGCTTCCTGCTGAAGAGTGGACGTAGTAAACGGCGGGGCGGGGAAGCGCTGCACCTGCTTTTTCTCAACGGACGTAACGGCGTAACTTAGCGGCATAAGGGCAGAGCAAATCTGCTGCGCTTGTTCTGCGCTGCCGATATCGAGCTTCCCCAATTTTTTCCCGTCTAAAATATGGAGTTTCGCGGTTACCTCTTTATCCGCCGCTGTCGAAAAAATTCCGCCTATCGTCCAGTATTCCTGCGAATCAAATTTTTCGATTTCCTGCTCTCGCTCTACTATTAAGCGCAGCGCAACCGACTGAACGCGCCCAGCAGACCGTGAGCCCGGAAGCTTTTTCCACAAAATAGGGGAAATCGAATACCCAACCAGATAATCCAACGCTCGCCGCGCTAAATAAGCATTAACCAACAAATCGTTAATCGATCGCGGGGATTGCATCGCCGAAAGCACGGCTTTTTTCACGATTTCATGGAATATGACGCGCTGCATATTGGGCGCCTTATCCCCGTATTTTTGCGTAATTAATTCTGATATATGCCAGGCAATAGCCTCGCCTTCTCTGTCAGGGTCAGTTGCAAGGAACACGTTGCCCGCCCCATTTACTGCTTTAATTATCTCATTTACATGCTTTCGCGATTTTTCTATTTCCGCCCAAGTCATATTGAAATCGTGATCAGTATCAACCGAACCGTTTTTACTTAATAAATCCCTAACGTGGCCATAACTGGCTAAAACCTTAAAACCATGACCAAGGAAACGTCCAATAGTAGATGCTTTTGCTGGTGACTCAACGATCACTACAGATTCTTCACTTCTTTTCATCTTTTACCCATTTGAACAAATCAATCGCCTACAGAAATAGTAGAAAAAGACCCAAAACAATTCTGTACACTCCAAAAAAACAAAAGGAACAACTTCCTATATAGCGTATAAAAATGCGTAATGATAGATACCCAAGAACAAATGATGCAATAACAGACAAAAAGTTTATATCAATTGCGTACTGGCCATGCAAATTTTCCAGCGCGGAGTACGCTCCAGCCAGAAACAAAACTGGAATTGCGGTTAAACCAGAAAAAGTCAAAGATTCGCGCCGCCCCAATGAAAACAAACGTGCCATTGTTAGGCATATCCCAAGGCGGCTAACCCCGGGAATTACTGATAAAATCTGCGACAACCCTATGAAAAGCGCCTTCCTTTCGGTTACCATGTTGCTGGCGTCATTAGCCTTCCACCGATCAACTAAAAGCAATAAAAAACCAAATATAATAGAGTTTATGGCGATTATTTTTAGTGTTTGTTGAATCTTTATATGTAAAATAGATAATACAAAAACAATCAATACAGTCGGAATAACCGCCACAAAAATACTTCGCAAAAGGGTTGCGGGTCTTGATTTATCATTTACCAACAACGCCGGCTTTTTTACGCTTCGTATGAGGCATTTGCAAATTTCAATAACTTCGTGACCAAAGCAGCAAATAAACACAGCGCACGGGATAAGATGCAATAAGGGCTGTTGCAGGAAAACGTCTGGGTTAGTGATATGCAAAAGCTTTGCTAATAAAAGGACGTGTGCCGTGGAGCTTATCGGGAAGCATTCCGTTATACTCTGTACATATAATAGGATGTCAAACGGCATACTACCCCCCTGTACAATACAAGAAAAATGTGAGCCATTGCGATACGACTATCGCCGGGATGAATGGTATGCTTCTACCGGTGTCTTTACATATATACCGTTGAATCGCGTACGTTAATACCCCCCCAGCACCACAAAATACTATAAATGCTGGTAATTCGTTGAATGTTACAAAAAAACCAGCAGAGCATAGAAGCAGGATGTCACCGTCCCCTATAACCTTTCTCTTTATTAGGCGACCAATTATTAGTGCGATACCCATACTGCAAGCAATTGGGAAGATTGTAATAGGGATGAATAACTGCTTAATGCACCACACCCCCCCCACAATAAAAATCCCCAAGCCAGTAAGGACGGTGAAGCTGCGGCTCTTGATATCCTGATACGCGGCCAGCGTCCCAAGGACCACTGCGGATAATATCAAAATGTAGTCTATAACATCGAAATTAAGGGTCATACAATGCGGACCAGAAGGACGAACACTGCATTATATTTTCTTTGCGCCTCCTTGGGAAGAACCTTAAGAGCAATTCGAATTATAGGTGCAAATTTCCCTGCGTGTAAAAATCGCATTGAAACATTTGCCTATTTACCACCTAACTACGCCTAGTCCAGTACACTTGTCAAAAACACGGGCTAACAAAGATATCGCAAGCGTGAAGTTGGAAGCTTCACTTTGTATTATCTTTTTTACTTGTGTACGACTTGACAACACTTGGCCTTTACATTACAGTGTAAGTATTAGAGGTTAATTCGGAGTTTATATGGTAAAAAAAATTTTAGGCTGCCTGTTATGCCTTAGTGGTAGCTGTTTGCTCTGTCCTAACATTCAAGCGGATAGTAGTGGACAGGGAGAAAATATAGAGAGTACTGCTGATAAGGTAGATCCATCAGCGGAAGCTAAAGAGGTTATATCATTGATAGAGGAGGTAGCAAAAGCAGTGTCTAAGAACACATATGACGCTGATGCTGCTGACGATAAGTTAGACAAAGCACGTCGCAAGTTGAAAGTTATTGTAAATTTAAAAGAGATCACCGACCCTAAAGCGCGGCAGAAAATACGGGAACTCATCTCTCTACTTGAGGACCTCCTAAGGGATCCGAGTGTTCTCTCCAACCATATCAATGACGCGCTTGAGCGTGCTCATGGTGTACTTCGAGCGTTGCAGGGATAGAAAATGGAAGCAATTAGGGACATTTAGCGGCAGCTAAAGACGCCAGATCATCTATAAAGAAGGCAAAAGAAATAGCGTCTCAGAACACGTGGGACGCTAATGTTGTTATCGATGCGTTAGAACGCATGGCTAATGGGCCGTGCAAGCAAGTGTGCCTATTGAAAATGCTAGGGGAAAAATGGTAGAGTCCCGCCGTTGTTCGGTTACGGAATATTCAATTGTGCCAGGGATGTCAACTCTAAGCGAGCGAGAGAGTAGAGGTGATCAAGCAGAATTAGAAGCAACGTCAACAGGATCTGGCACAAAGCACTCTGAGTTTGCCCCAACAAACGTCGTTAATGGCAGGGATTGCGCTGATAATGCTGAGCCCACTGCGCCCACTGGGCACACACCAGTTTTGCTACAAGAAATGCTGCACAATCTTACCCCGCAACCCGGCAGCGTATACGTAGATGCAACATTTGGCGGCGGCGGATATACCGAAGCGATATTAGAAGCCGCAGATACCAGGGTGATAGCAATTGATTGCGACTGGGAGGCTCAAACGCGCGCAAAAGCCCTCGCCAAAAGGTACCCCTCACGCATCGAGTTTTTCTTATCGAAATTTAGTGAAATTGGTACGATTATGCGAGGCCGGCGCTTTGACGGGATAGTCTTCGATTTTGGTCTTTCGTCTTTTCAGCTTGATAGCGCAGAGCGTGGGTTTTCTTTTCGATACGATGGGCCGCTGGATATGCGCATGGGTAAAACACCTCTAACAGCAAGTAGCGTTGTAAATACGTACAAAGAGAACGATATTTACCAGATTCTTAAATACTACGGCGAGGAACGCTTTGCTAAGAAAATCAGCCGTGCCATTGTGCAAGGGCGCCCAATCGATAGTACACTAAAATTAGCAGATATTATTCGTTCAGTTGTTCCAAGAACAACAGCAATAGATCCCTGTACTAAAACATTCCAAGCATTGCGGATCTTTGTTAATGACGAGTTAAAAGAAATTGAGGTAGCGCTGAATAAAGTTGTAGACTTGACCGGGGAGAGTAAAATCAAACAAGTTTGCGTTGTGACGGTTGCTTTCCACTCCCTAGAGGATCGAATAATTAAGAATTGGGTGCAACGGAACAGCACCCCTGGGCCACGCGGTGTTTTTATTGAAGAGAAGATTCGCAAAGTGGTCCGCCCATCAAAAAGCGAAATAGAGAGGAATCCGCGGAGTCGTTCAGCAAGATTGCGGGCTGTTTTGGTGAAAAACGGAGGGCTTGAGTAATGGGTAAAAAACATATACTACTGCCGTCTTGCGTAATACTAGGATTGCTTGCTGCGCTATTTCAAGTGAAGTATACTGTACTTGACCTGGAGAATGAACATAAGGCCTTGCGCAGAGCAATTCATGAAAAACAAGAGGAGCTTCACGTTTTGAACGCTGAGTGGGCGTATCTCAACGACCCAGAAAGATTGTTCGCCCTTTCAAAGAAGCATTTGCAGCTGCGCCCCATCCGCGGGCAACAAATCGTTGCATATAGCGATTTGCAAAACAGCGGCTTCGGGGAGTACGATAGGGATGGACTTGCCGCTATCGTTGGAGACAATGCGACCAGCGAATATAACCATACGCCTTCTAGCACACGTACACAAAAAAGCAGCGGCCTAGCACGCAAGGAATCTGCTCACGCCACACAGGGGAAAAAAAAGAAGAGATGAGATCGTTTTTTCAAAAATCATTACAGAAAATGTCAAAACAGCTAGGCGTCTGGAATGAGACCGTACTGTACGACGCTTTCTCTTCGCTGGCGAATTGGAGGTTGCTGCTGGTCGCTACGACCTTTTTGTTTTTCTTCTTTCTAATATGCGTGCGTCTTGTTGATATCATGGTGTTTGGACCAAGGAAAAGCTATAACCTAAGCTGTGCTGGCCCGCTTATTGGCCAACCTGTTCCGCGTGCGGACATTATCGATAGAAACGGTAATATCCTTGCAACGCACCTGGTTACGGCCTCAGTATACGCTAATACGTACGATATTGTCGATAAGCAAGGCGCCGCTCAACAGCTTCAGACTATTTTTCCTGAGTATACAGTCGAGGAGTTAGAAAAAAAATTAACATCAGGGAAAAGCTTTATATGGATTGCGCGCCACCTTACTCCTAAAAAACAAAAAGCCGTTCAATACTTAGGGATCCCCGGTATTTACCTAAAAAAGGATTACAAACGGGTTTATCCGTATAGCAACCTTGCCAGCCACATAATCGGATTTTGCGATATAGACGGACGGGGCATTGCGGGGGTAGAAAACGCATTTGACGGATTTTTGTGGCAAAGTAATGCCCCACTACGGCTGTCAATAGATATCCGTGTGCAGCACATATTGTTACACATGCTGTCGGACGCCATAAAAGAATTCTCTGCTATTGGGGGCAATGCCATCCTCATGCACGTAAAAACAGGGGAAATTATAGGGATGGAGTCTTTGCCAACGTTTGACCTGAATCACCCAGGAGATAGCCCACTGGAAAGCCGTTTTAACAGAAATACATTGGGGATAAACGAGCCAGGATCTGTTTTGAAAATTTTAAATGTGGCTATTGCGTTGGAATCTGGACGTGTATCAATGAATAGCCAATTCGACGCAACTGAACCAGTACGAATAGGCAGATTTTTAGTTACTGATTTTAGGGGCAAGAATAGAGTACTTAGCCTCCGCGAAGCCTTTTTGTATTCGTCGAATATTGCGGCCATAAAAATATTGCAACAATTTGGCGGGGCCATAATCCAACGCAAGTATTTCGAAGATTTTGGGCTTTTCGACCCTGCAAGTATCGAACTTCCCGAAATGGGACGACCGATTTACCCCAAAAAGTGGACTGAAGCCACGGCAATGTCCTCTTCGTACGGGTACGGAATTGCGGTGAGCCCGCTTAAAATACTCACGGTAGTAAATGGGATTATTAATGATGGCGTTTTAATAGAACCGACAATAATTTGTAATAAAAAGCGCCGAGATGTAAAGATTGTGTCTCGTAATACATCAAAAATCATTAGGGAGTTTATGCGCGATGTTGTTCTAAACGGGACTGGCCGGAGGGCAAACGTTGCCGGATATGAGGTCTTTGCAAAAACAGGAACGTCGTATAAAAACAAAAATGGGCGATACTCCGATAGCATTTCGCGTATGACTTCGATTGTTTGCGGGTTCCCTTTCCACGAGCCGCAATACGTCCTTATAGTAATGCTTGATGCTCCCAAACCAACTGAAAAAACTTTTGGGTACGCAACTGCCGGGTGGAACGTAACCCCATACGCGGCAAAAATTATCGAAAGGATCGCGCCGTTACTAGGCATAAGCATCTCCCCAGCAGACGATTCCGTTGCTTTGGGGCAAGCTGCGGAAGTCCAGCAAGCCGCACAAAATCACAAACTTTGCCGAATGCCAAGCGAAGTTAACCGGGCTGTATATCAGTGTGCTGCTACCGAGCCGATAGAAAAAGTACGATTATTTAAAGATATCGATGCATTAATAAAAAATACTAGTATAAATAAAAAGTAATCACTTTTCACAAATCGTTAATGTTTATTCAATAAACTAAGCATAGTAACGCTAGAGTATTGTTTTTGCGCGCTATGGTTAAATATTGGTTAAGCGGTTGCTGCGCTGCCCTTTTGTCAGGATTGTGTTTTTCTTTTGAGCAAAATTGCAATCATATCGAACATGTTTCGCACCCGTATTCTGAACTAGAAAGTTTCAACGAGGTATTGCACAACGCCAATGACGCCGTGCACATTAGGTGCCCTATCCATTCTAAAACCGAAAGGAATGGTATCCTAGGGAAATTCAGCGTAATAACGCAAGTGCCCGATACGCAAGACCTATCCATTATTTCGCAATACATGTGCGAAATATACGATGCTGGAGAGAAGGTGTTCCTGTATTATCCATTAGATGGCGAGGAATTTATCCCTATTATCCTATATATTGGTGATTCAGAAGTGGAGACACCTATTGGCCCCAAGATGGTCAAAGTAATAACCGATGTTTTTAATGCTAAAGATGAGCAAAACCTTGTTGAAATCGAAGCCTCAAGTCTTATCGGGAATCCTGCTCCGTTGCCAGAATACCAATCTGTTTCTAATTTGCTTGGGCCCCCACCAACGCTGCTGTTCTCTCTAGATAGTAATGGAAACGCTGATATAGAAGAAGTGACAATGTTCGATCAAGTACAAACTATTATAGACGACATAGGAATGCTTGACGAAACACTTGGCGATATAAAGAGTAGTATAGAGGATTTACCGCAACAGATTGCCGCACAAAGTAATGATGTAGTTGGTGCAACGCTAGATTCCTATAAAAACGGCGTAATTGATACTCTTAGCCAAAAAATTAGCTTTCAAACGAATGCGTATCTTGCTGGGCTGAGTCATACCGTACGGCAAGGAGCTACCTATGTAATTGATAAAGTTATCGAAAAAGTTACAGATACCGAAAGTACTATTGCTGGGCAGATATCGGAAGATGTCGGCCAAGTTATTACGGAAATATTGAGTGGGCCAGAAAATGGAGTTATAGGACAAATTACTGGTAAACTAGACGCTTTGGAGGAAAACATTGATGACAAGCTAGCAACATTTTTACAGCAAAACAGTAGTAATACAATCGGCGAAACACTAAATGCTTATAGAGATGATATGGTGGGAGCGATCGGCCGAAAAATTGACGCACAAACTAATACGTATCTTGCCGGAATGAGTCATACTGTACGGCAAGGAACTAACTGTATCATTGGTCAAGTTGTCGCAAAAATTGATGATGCTAAACAAGGTCTTGAGGAGCAAGTGGTGGAAAGAATTAGCAATGTAGTAACAGAGGTTGGCAATATTGCAACTGAGCTGGCGGCTTCTGTAGAAGAGATGTCAAGTAACATGCGCACAGATGTCTTAGACATATTGCAAAGCTCAGGGTACGACGTTGTTGGACCGCTTACGACCAAAATCAATGATACCGAAAAAAAATTGGAATCCAATATGGAGGAAAAGCTAAATGAAGTAATCGCCGATGTAAGGCATATAGTAAATGAAGAAACACGTAATACACAAAAAAAGTTACTATCTGGTATTCATGATTCTGAAACAGGTGTTGTTGATGTGCTACAGAATATTACGCGATTACTGGATTTACACGGCTATCAGGAAGATTTTTCAAATACTATGCATGCTTTGACGACAATACTTGACGATATTGGTTCTATCCCGCAATATTACTTTGGGTCTATAGAGTCTTTACTTATCGGGCACTCTAGGTTTTCGACAATTCCGTTAGTCCGCCCGTCTATTGAAAGTTATGTTTCACATTTTGAGACATGGTCTACGCATAGGTACCTTATAGATCTTAAACCACAGATCGATAAAATAACGAACAGCATCAATACTATAGTTACGTTTGTGACCACAACTGACACTTATACTACCAACTCAATAGTAAAATTGCTGCACAAAATTTTTGGGCCTCGTGTTCCAATAGTCAACAATACAAATGACAACATTTTGTCATATTCCGATTCGGCGCATTTTTCTGCAATGGATTTCGGTCTGTATGGTTGGATTAAGGATGTGCACGCGATTCTTCAGGAGATATCATTATACCCAGAGGACGATCTTGAGGCGTTGGAAGAAATCGCCCAACTACGGCAGGAATTAGAGGCGTTATTTGCTGGGAAAGTAAATGATATCTTGGTGATTCCGGAAACGTATTATTGCGGTCTTCGAAACTTCTTGGATATTTTGCCAGACTGTGCGGAGATTATCAAAAAGATTAATCAATTCTCCCCGGTGGCTTTGTTGGAGAAAAAGGTGGATGCTCTAGCGGAGACGGTAGCGTCACACATAGAAAGACAAGAAAAACAATCGCAAGTTATTTTTGATGCGTTACGGTTTTTGGTGTACCATTTCTGGGCAATAGATATAAGCAAAAAGCCGGAATGTGTGCATTTGCCAAGTAGTTTGCCTATTGCGTGAATTGGTGACGGAGTGGACGAGGAGTGCTGGGTAGTAGGGTGGCGCAGAGCGTAGGCGAGGGGCGAGGCAAGAAATTGCATCGCCAATTCCTTTGTCCAGTGTTTTTTTATCGTCAGACTTTATTGCTTGTGTCCAAGATCAAACACATATGAGAAAAAATATGTAGTGAAAAAAGCCTGAAAAGCCCGAAATAAAAAATACAGTATTCACAAAAAGCAAAAAGGCCTCCAGAATGAAGTTAGAAAAA
>JAIRNU010000059.1 GCA_031257945.1 Holosporales bacterium | reverse complement strand
TGATCCTCATCTTGGAATGGATTATGGACCCATTCTCTACCAAAAAGCGGACATTTCTAAATTGCAGAACCGGACATTTCTAAATTGCACAAGAGGACATTATTAAATTGCGCTGACATAGAATCTCTCCTGATTGCTCGGACAGGACGCCACTTTTGAAACTCTCCGGATGTTACTGGTGCTTAGCGATAAAGTCAATACATTAGGCTAGCCGTTCTCAACACCTTACATATTGAACAGAAACATAATTGACTAAACGCACTAAGATGATTGCCTCCAGCGCAGCCCCATCGTATGCGTAAGCTTTATCGCTAAAGCGTATCGTCCACTCAACTGGAACCTGCGTGGAAAAATTTCTTGGATCATGGTTACCGATCCTAAAATTAAAGATAACTACTTTTAACGACGGGCAGTTCTGAAAAGCATTAGGGTTAAATATAGTATCGGGGGACTGAATGGTTACAGTTGTAGAGATGCACAATCGCAAAAAGCACAGCCCATAATTAAAGCAGTGCGATCAGAGATGTGTATGTTTTGTAAACTATTGCACTTGGTAAAAGCATTTGGTCTGTTGGTTAAGACCTGTGGCTAAAAACATTATGCAAGCAATTTTTCCTGCCTAAAAAAGCAAAAACTATCGCTAGCGGGAAGCAAAGCATGATTGGCAAGCAAAAAACAAAATCCCATCCAACTGTCGTTGATATTGTGCTAAGCGCGTATGTAGCAATAGACCGGCTCATCGAACTAATAGTACTAAAAAGAGTAAAGTAATAAATACTTAACTTGGTCTCACAAAAAGATGAGATATAAATGATAATAGAAGTATTCATAAACCCCTGGAAAAAATCTTGAAACGATGTAGAAAGACTCATCAGTAATAAAACATGCGAATCGTCGTGTAAATCAAGCAAAAGCAGGGAGAGCATGCTGGCAAAACTCTGGCAAAGAACTCCGCAAAATAGAGCATTTAACACGCCTGTTTTTTTGACAAAATAACTCGCCGTAGGAATGCCCAGCATCACAAAAATAATCCCGCAGCCCCCCTTTACAAGCCCAAAATCAAAGTTGCTTATCCCGATTTTACCAATAAAAATCGTCTGTAATGGACCTGGCACAGTATCGATAATTCGCATAAGGATTATTGATAGCAAAAAAACGCCTAAAAGCGGGTTCTGCGCGGTTTTTGCAAAGATTGTGAGGACTTTCCCTTTAATTTCCTGGAAGAAGCCGCGTTTTTTGCGGTAGCGCTCTGCTTTTTCTTTTGGCTCCTCAAGCTTTGTAATAAAGAAAGCCGCCGCAATTTTAACGATGGCAACAACCATATGCCCAGCAAGCCAGCCAAAAAAGGCCGAGATAATCGGCACAAGTGACGCTGCCAAAAATTGTCCGCACCTGAACCCTACAGTTTGCAGGGGAACGCTGGAGTCATGCGATATTTTTTCAGCAAAGTGAAAACGGTAAATTTCCGAGACTATGTCATGAAGCGCAGAGAAAAAAGATAAAAGAGTCGCAAGGCAGAAAGTTCGCGGTAAATTCGCCGCAGGGTCTGTGCTCCCGAGGAGAATCACTAGGATACATGATGCTAGCTGAGCCAGCACTCCCCACGATCGCCTTTGCCCTAAACGCGCGGCGAAGTAGGGGATCCTAAAGTGATCAATCAAAAAAGGCCACAAAAAGCGGACATTGTATGGAAGGCTCACAAAAGCAAACAACCCTATCTCTTTGGGAGCCACCATCGCAGAGGAAAGGCGGAAAAATAGAACCGTTACGATCATGAAGAAGGAAACGCCTGCAGACATGCCAAAAATTGCAATAGCGGCCCTACGAAAAAGCAAACTCTGTTTTTTGTGCATCGCCGACCTCCTTTCCTCGGGTTTCATATCTACTGGTTCTTAGCGCCCTGGCTGGTAGTGTCCGCGGCTTCTCAGGGAAGTTCAAGGGCGATAGCAATGCCCTCTCCCCCGCCGATACAAACCGTGGCAATCCCCCGTTTCCGGGACCAGCGCAACATACTATAAACCAGTGTTACGATTATACGGGCGCCGCTGCACCCCAGCGGGTGCCCATAAACGCATGCCCCGCCGACCGTATTGATTTTTTCGAATGGAACGTGGAGCTCATTGCTAAAAATTATTGGAACGGTGGCAAAAGCCTCATTAACTTCGAAAAGGTCTACGTTCTCGACAGCCCATCCTACTTCCCGGCACAACCGCTGCGTCGCAAAAACTGGCGCAATTGTAAAATCTTTTGGAGTGGTGGAGGCATAGGCATAGCCAACAATTCGCACTAGTGGGGTGAAGCCTCTTTCCATTATGGTGCGGTCACTAGCAAGGATAACACTTGCTGCACCATCTGCAATTGCTGATACTGTTGCTGGGGTTAGTATGCCGCCTGAAACAACCGGAGCAAGCAGGGGAATTTTCTCGGGGATAACCTTGCCCAAAACTTCATCGGCCGCAAAGAGTAGTGTCTCCTTTTTAGTAGTAACTTTTGAAATAGGGGCGATTTCTTCCTCAAAAAAGCCACTCTCCGCGGCGTTTTTGGCTTTTTCGTATGAATTACGAACGTAGGCCTCCACGTCGTCCCTGGTGATCTTTTTTTCGCTAGCAACGTCCTCCGCCAAATTTACCATAGGCTTTTGGGAGTACGCATCCTCTAACCCATCTCTTTGTAAATGATCAATTATATCGCTATTGCCTAGTCTGTATCCAAAGCGCGCCTTGCCAAGGAGGTAGGGCGCTGCGGACATATTCTCCATTCCGCCAGCAAAAGCAATCTCCGCTTTCCCTAAGCAAATCGCATCATAGGCTTGGTTTACTGCAGTCATCCCAGACCCGCATACGTGGTTAACTGTTACTGTGGTTACACACCCTTTTGTAGGTGTTGACTTGGGTGCCCCAAAAATGTCAGGGAGCCCGGAAGAAAGCATCACCTGACGGCACGGATTTTGCCCAACACCAGCTTGCAAAACACACCCAAAAGCCGCGTACAAACCAACCTCCCCGCCTATTTTTGCGTCAAAATCTATGCTTTTAGTCATATTTTGGACGGCTGAAACACCAAGCTCGATAGCCGTCATATTGCTGGCATAGCCACCAAACGCCCCAATCGGCGTTCTCTTTGCCGCGACAATATATACACCGCCCATTCCGCTACCGCTTAGATTTGCGTAAAAAAGCCGGGATTTCGAGATCTCTCAAATCATCATCCATTCCCGGCTGGTTTTCCTGCTGCACTACGCGAAGCCCCTTTGGCTGGTACTTTACATTCCGCGTACCAGTTAAACGCTCCAAAAACGATAATTTCGCCTTTCTAGGGGGAATTTCCGCGCGCTCCCTTATATTCTCCTGTAAATAATTATGCTCTGGTTGAGGGGGGTCTGATTTTATAACCTCCTCGAACGCCAATTGCTCAGGGATCGCTGCGGGCGGGCTTTGCGTGCTCACAAACACATTCCCCTCTTTTTTGGGAGCTTCTTCTTCTGGTTCCCTGTATTGCGCTTCCGAGTATATCGGGTTATGTGCCGAAAAGCCCTGATTCCCCCCGCCAAATGTTTTTCTTATAAGCCCGTTAAACCCGGTCATTTCTGGAGCTGCCACTTCCTCCTTCTTTTCTTCTTCGATTTTTGGTTGGCCAATTCCTGTTGCCACAACGGAAACCCTGATTTTCCCGTCTAATCTTTCATCAAACGTTGACCCAAAGATGATGTTAGCGTCCCCTTCTACGTCTTCGCGAATGCGGTTTACAGCCTCGTCAACTTCGAACAATGTAAGGTCGAAGCCTCCAGTTATGCTGATCAATACGCCCTTTGCTCCCCGCATTGAAACATCGTCAAGCAGAGGGTTAGAGATCGCCGCCTCCGCAGCGTCCAGCGCCCGCCGCTCGCCCTCCGCTTCGCCAGTCCCCATCATTGCATTGCCCATCTCGGCCATAACGGCCTTTACATCCGCAAAGTCTAGGTTTATTAGGCCCGGCATAATCATCAAATCAGTAACGCCGCGGACACCAGAATACAAAACCTCATCAGCCATTTTAAACGCGTCTGCGAATGTCGTCTTTTCGTTTGCGACCCGAAATAGATTTTGGTTCGGGATAATGATCAGGGTATCAACCTGCTTTTGCAATTCTGCAATCCCACGGTCGGCGGCAATAGAGCGGTGCGCCCCTTCGAAAAAAAACGGCTTAGTAATAACGCCAACGGTAAGGATCCCAGCATCACGAGCGATACGCGCAATGACCGGTGCGGCCCCCGTTCCTGTGCCCCCGCCCATTCCGGCAGTTATGAAAACCATGTTACTCCCCTGGAGCTTTGGGGCGACTTCCGGGATGGACTCTTCCGCGGCGGCCTGACCGACATCGGGCTTCGACCCTGCGCCTAAACCCTTAGTCATATTAGGTCCTAGCTGTATCCTGTTCTCAAAGTCGACTAGGGATTGATCCAACGACTGGGCATCAGTATTAGCTACCAAAAATTCTACGCCTTCTAATTGTGCTCTAATCATATTATTAACAGCATTGCACCCGGCGCCCCCTATACCAACAACCGTTATTCTAGGGCGAAGACTGAACCCATCAGACATATTATCTCCAAGCGAAAAAACATACTACCGAACACACACCCCATTGTATTATGAAATAGTGGGCAAATAAAACAAAAACATTCAGCTTTTTTAAAATGTTGGAAGTTTTCGCAAAGGGGGAGGTTCGCCTGGCACGTAGTTGGACAGAACTTCAAGCAGTGCTGCCTTTGGGAAGCGGCGGAAGCGGCGTTGCGCATTCGCTTGGCTAGGCCGTTGCGCAAGCCGTTTCTTCATCGTAGAAAGCAAGGGCTGAAATGGCGTCTGCAATAGCTCTACTAACTAATGAAACAGTCCTCACACGTTATGGACTTACACACACAAAAAAAGTGGTTACTTTTAACGCAAAACAGTATATATAAAGTGTATTGGCAGTATGTTTCCTCTTATGTGGCGACCAAGGCAAGTATGAAGCGAGTTATTATTTTTTGCATAAAAGCGTACCAGCGCTGCATTTCGCATACCTTCGCCGGCAGATGCCGGTTTACACCATCTTGCTCAAAATACGCAATATACGCGATCGAAACACATGGCCTTGTAACAGGCCTTGTCCTTACTGTAAAAAGGATACTCCGCTGTAGAGCGTCACTTTGCGGGCGACAGCAATCCGCTGGAAAGACGTGGGGCTATGACCCAGTACCAACGCAAAAGACGCAGAACACGCCTAGCCAGTCCAACGTTTAGCCATCTTCACCGTCGTTTCCATGCAAGGTGCCCTGTATCATATCAAGCTCCGCGGCCAGATCTGACACACAACTGATAGACTCGACACTAAAATCGTTACCCACCGCGTCATAAGCTCCGCATAAACCCAATATAACGGCGACTCTAAGAACTTCCTTCATAGACATCTCACAATAAACAGGCTCCTACTTGAATACTACAATTAATTCGTTAACAAACTGTTAACAGAAATCGTGATTTATCACGCGGAACACGAAGCGACCTTACAAAGTGGTCCTTGACCAGTTGTAAAAGTCGAAAAATATGCCTCTAAATGACGCATAAACGCATTCGCAGCTTTTGCAATGGTGTTTGGTTTGATCAACTGTAATTCTCCGCCTATTTTTCCACCATGCAATAAAAGCCGCGTAGTGCCTGGGTTTTAAAAAATAGAGTGGATGGAAATTCCTCTCTCTCCGTGGTGTAAGATATGAGCAAAAACATAGTTGACTAAATAATCCTGGAGAATTACGGGTTATCAGCCCACTGGTCCACTATCACCAAGAAAAATTCCTAGAGTATCCCCAATCAACTAAAGATTCCGGCCAATAGATACTTAATCCGCACAAAATCACGGCTTTTCGGATAGAACAATCCAGCATCTTTAGTCGAAGAGGTATAATCCTGTTTACTCAAGATTTTCCTATAATTTTTCATGAGGTCCACGGATGAAACTGGAGATACTTATAGAATACAAGGAGTTCCTCACGTGAGGCTACACTTGACCCGAACATACAAAATGTGTAAAATGCATTTGTTTTTGCGAGGTGGTACATTGTCGTGAGCGAAGGAAAGTTCCGGATAGAAAACGAATTTATCGGAATTAACTTCA
>JAIRNU010000057.1 GCA_031257945.1 Holosporales bacterium | reverse complement strand
GAAGTTAGAAAAAACCAACAGGAGACCAATATGCAGATAGAATTTCCGCACAAAAGCATTGTAGCCCTATCGTACGCCGTTGCGCCAGAGAAAAGTGAGCTCATGAAACAGTATGAAAGGACGTTGCTGCTTGGGAGGCGCTCAAAGCGCAAGGCGTCCCGGCGAAAATAATCTAGAGCTCGCTTCACTTCACTTTAGCCAAGCAACCTTCTATCGCCGCAAAAAAGCCTTAGAACGTGGTTATTGCCCAACACGGCGCCCTCACAACACCCGTAAATCCCAATTCGGCAAGGAATATGAAACCCAGTAACAAAAAGAATTGAGGGCAGGAGCATCGAAGCACAGGCGCCGAGCTGTACTAAACGTACTGCTCAAGCCGAGCATCGAAGTGACGAACCCGCAAACTTTTTGTGATTGGGTGTAGACAAAAACAAGGAAATCCGCCAAAACCACCCAGGGCCATTTAGTTCTAGCATAAATACGGCAGAAAGCCTCACCATTTAGTTCTGACTGGTTGCTGAATTTCTACCAGCTCTGAGGGAGAACTAAAAGGCCCTGATGAACCTGGTACAGACCTGAGTTGGCATATTGCTTTTCGTACAGTTAGTGCTATAATTAGTAAGATTGTGGTTCGCTTTGCCGGTCTCACCTCAAGGGGTTTCATCACTCCGTCCGATGGTTTTTGCTATAAATAGGTGTTGTCGGTTTTTGGCTTAATCGGAGAATGGTTTTTATGGCTTTACCAGGCATTGATCTTAGAAAATTAGTTGAAGCTGGGCTTCACTACGGGCATACAACGCAGCGCTGGAACCCCCTCATGGCGCCGTATATTTTTGGCGTTAGGAACGGGGTACATATCGTTGATTTAGAAAAAACTGTCCCATTGTTACAAAAGGCAATGGAGGCGGTAAGAGATGTAGCGAAATCCGGGGGGCGCATATTGTTCGTCGGAACGAAACAACAGGCCTCTGAAATTATAAAGACTGCAGCGGAAAGTTGCGGGCAGTATTATGTTAATCACCGCTGGCTCGGCGGCATGCTTACTAACTGGAAAACGGTAAGCCAGTCGATCAAGAGGCTTAAAGAGCTGGAAGGGATTTTAGAGAGTCCTCAGCTGATGACGAAAAAGGAAATACTGAAAATGCGCCGTGAGATTGAAAAAATGAATACGGTGCTGTGCGGAGTTCGCGAGATGTGCGGCATTCCAGACTTGCTTTTTGTAATAGACACGAACAAGGAGGATATCGCCATAAAAGAGGCGGTTAAGCTGAAGATCCCAGTTGTTGCGGTTGTTGATACAAACTCTGATCCGCAAAATATCACGCATATAATCCCCGGGAATGACGATGCTATCCGCTCTATTCAGCTATGCTGCGATATCATAGCCGGAGCAGTGCTAGAAGGCCTGCAAGTCGGGCTAGCTGCCGCTGGTGTTGATATAGGGGGGGCCGTAGAGCTTATTCCGGAAGTGGTGGCAAGTAGCGACGCAGAGGACCGAGAGTCAGATGAGGCAATCGGGGGTGTTGAGGTTGTTGAGTAGTGCGCCAGTATACACGATTCGTGGCGATGTTTTATTTGAATTTTGGAAAAGGAGGGATTGGTAATGGTTGATATTACGTCTGATTTAATAAAGGCTATTCGCGAGAAAACCGGAGCTGGAATGATGGATTGTAAGAAAGCTCTCGTCGAGGCTAATGGAGATATTGATAGCGCGATCGATTGGTTGCGTAAGAAGGGGCTTGCGGCGGTGGCTAGACGCGCTGGCAAAATAGCTGCGGAGGGCTTGGTGTGTATCGCATCGAGGGATAACACCCACAAAGATGCTATAGTGCTAGAAGTAAACTCCGAGACCGATTTTGTCGCAAAAAACGCGCAGTTCCAGGAGTTCGCCGTTGCAATCTGTAAAATTGCGCTGGAAAAGGGGCATTGTACGATTGCTGAGTTATTAGCGCAAGAAATCGCTCAAGAAACAACCGTGGAGGCAGGGGTAACTAGCCTTGCAGCATCAACTGGTGAAAATATAACTGTACGTCGTTTGGAGCGGGTTACCGCGCAAGATGGCATCGTTGCAACGTATATACACAGCGCGGTTGCAGAGGGCCTTGGAAAAATTGGTGTGTTAGTAAGTATCGAATCAACGGGGGACGCAGCTAAGTTGCTTGATTTCGGGAAGAAATTGGCTATGCATATCGCTGCTAGCAACCCAAAGTATTTGAGTATCAGTGATGTCCCAGCGGCTGTTGTCGATTATGAAAAGCAGGTTTTGTTCGAGCAACTGAAAGGGCAAAATAAACCGCAGGATGTTATGAACAAGATGGTAGACGGTAAAATTCGGAAATTTTATGAAGAGACCGTTCTGCTTGAGCAGGTGTACGTTATGGATGGGAAAAAGAAAATCGCAGATGTTATCAGCGATTTTGCGAAAGAGTTGGGTACACCTGTTGTTGTTCCTCGTTTTGTGAAATTCGTGTTAGGGGACGGAATAGAGAAGGTTACAAGCAATTTTTGCGAGGATGTGAAGGCGTTGCAATAGCGGCTTTTGAGCGGCTGGAGATTACGCTTATTGGCGTAGGTGTCGTGGTGTGGTGACCGATTCTCAGATTTTAGACTGTCCCACCGTAAGATTAAGATCCTGCGGGGGGTGTTTGCTCCAGTATTAAGATTAGTAGGTACTCTGTCTTCATTCTTGAATACTCCTGTCCACGGCAGCGTTTTGCCATTTCGTTGATATCCGCCTGCACGAAATCAGTATTGGAGAAGCGCATCTCCTGGCTTTCTGGGGATATTTGATGTGGGGCTGGCTGTATTCCCTGGATTTCCTAGGACTTCAAGTATTCGCAAAGTATTAGTCGAGTAGGCCAGGGGAGTTTCACCCCTAGCCTCTCACAGAACCGTACGTGATAGTCTCCCATCATACGGCTCTTGTTATTCCCTCACGGCACCGCGATGCTTATTCGTCGTCCCAGT
>JAIRNU010000088.1 GCA_031257945.1 Holosporales bacterium | reverse complement strand
TTTTCTAACTTCATTCTGGAGGCCTTTTTGCTTTTTGTGAATACTGTATTTTTTATTTCGGGCTTTTCAGGCTTTTTTCACTACATATTTTTTCTCATATGTGTTTGATCTTGGACAGTGGATACTGTGATCTTTTTGCAACAAATTTGCGACAAAAACGGCACTTCGCCCCATAGCAATTTCGAACAATTTCAAAATAAGCTTAGCTGGAAAGACGGTATGGGGGTTAAGCACTTTTTGTCGAAGTTATTGCATGTACCTGCGTAATTTGATACCTTGTCTCAGGCTCTCTTAGGTATTGGGCTGTGCAACTGGTCAGGTTTGAAAAAAAGCAGCCAACGCAGTTTTTGTACGCTTCATAGAGGGCCGACTTGATACACAACAGAGGCAGCTGTGGAACAGAACCAAAATAAATTTCGTAATTGTATTCGCCGGGTTTCTGCTAGGAAGTACAGACCGAAGGTATTGAAGGATATTATCGGCCAGGACACCATGGTGCGCTCGCTAACTCAGGGCATAACGGAAAAAAGGATCCCCCAAGCAATTTTGTTGCATGGGATTCGCGGAACGGGGAAAACTTCAACAGCACGTATCCTTGCAAGGTCTGTAAATTGCATAGGGCCCGATGGTTTGGGCGATATGACGGTGACGCCCTGCTGTGCGTGTAAATCCTGCAAGGCTATTGATGATGATAGTCATGTTGATGTTATAGAGATGGATGCTGCAAGCCATACAGGGGTCGATGATATCCGGGAAATCATCGAATCTGCAAGATATAAAGCGGTGATTGGGCACTATAAGGTTTTTATCATCGACGAAGTGCATATGTTATCCAAAAGCGCCTTCAACGCTCTTTTGAAGACGTTAGAGGAGCCCCCAGCGCACGTACTATTTGTCTTTGCGACAACGGAAATTAACAAAATACCGGAGACGATACTTTCCCGGTGCGCTCGGTTTGATTTGAAACGTGTCGAGTCGAAGACGCTTATAGACCATATCAAGTGTATTGCAGAGCGTGAAGGGTATGAAATCACCCCCGATGCCTGCGCGCTGCTAGCTCGCTCAGCAGAAGGGTCAGTCCGCGATGCGCTGACATTGCTGGACCAGGCGATGAATTTGACGGAGCTGCACTCGGTTGCAGAACCCATGAACGGTGAAACAGGAGGGAATGACGGGGGCGGGGTGGCTGCGGCGTCGCTGCCCACGCAAAAAAGGGAGATTACTGTTGATATCATCCGGTCTATGGTTGGCCTTGGAAACCGGCAAACTATCTTTGATATACTATCCGACATAATAGAACAAAAAGTAGAGCAAGTGGTCGCTAATGCCCGCTTACTACTCGAAAACGGGTCAGAGCCGGTTATGGTTATGCAAGAATTAATGGAAAGCCTATATCACGTAGCCTGTTTTAAAGTATTACCGAATTTGTCTACGGATGCGTCTATCCCTGAATTTGAGCGCGAAAGGGCGGCCGCGATAGCAAGACAACTTGATGATATGCAGTTGCTGAGTTTGTGGAAGGTGATGCTTAAGGCCTACGCAGACGTGAAACAAGCGCCATTTGCGGGGCAAGCGCTCGAAATTGGGTTAATGAGGGTGTGTTTTGCCGCTAGTCTTCCGTCAATCGAGCAACTCCTAGCGGAAACTGGGCCCCTGCCTAGGGGTGAAGGCCCGGCTAATGTGCCTAGTGTGGAACGCTCGACGAATGCATCCCATTCGAGCGCGGCAAGCATAAATTCGCTAGGCCCTAGGTCGCCGGCCTCACAAAATTCGTTGAAACCAAGTACCACAGTAAGTAATAGCAGCGATAGTAGCGCTTCGAGTAGCCATGTTGTAAGCGAAACTGTGGAAGCGCAAACCGATACTTTTCCTAAAGCCCCTGAGCATGGCTGGGCCCGCGAAGAAACCGCCGCGATAGCCTCTGTCGATGACCTTTTCTTTGCATTGGAAAAACATCGCGAGGTTCTTTTGTTAAGTTACCTCCGCAAAGATACAGCGTTTGTTTCGTTTACTAGTGGCAATATCGATATACAAGTAAAAAACGAAAATGCTGTCAAAATTATTCCTTTATTAAAGAAATTTTTGCATATGTATACTGGGGAGCATTGGTGTGTGAGTATTAATAATTCAGCCTCGCAAGTAAAAACCAGCGAAGAAAACGAAAAAGACCAAAGAGAAAAAAGGGAAGCGGAAATACTAGAAACGACGATTGTATCTGATATCAAAAAAATATTCCCTGAATCAAAAATCGCATTCGAATACGACGGAGCCCGCGAAAACAGATAGGAAACGTCAAGGGCACACCACTGGTCTCTAAAACTAGTGGTTCTTAAAAAAATGGCCCCTGATAGCAGATGCCCTTCGCAGCTCCTACTGCGGCTACTTCATTTTTGTTTCTTTAAACAAGACGTGCTTGCGAACCACAGGATCGTACTTTTTTAACTCCAACTTCTCAGGCTTCTTCCTGTTATTCTTCGATCTTACAACGAAATAACCGGTCCCCGCAGTACTAACCAACTTTATCAAAACACTTGCAACTTTAGCCATAAAATACCTCAAAAAACTGGAGCGGGTGAAGGGACTCGAACCCTCGGCCCCAACCTTGGCAAGGTTGTGCTCTACCACTGAGCTACGCCCGCACTATAGTAAGATAGTACCATGCGAAATATTATCTTGTCCAGGATCATGTTGTAAGAAAAATACTTGAATTCCACTTCTGCCTTTTGCTACAATCCTCGCGGTTTCCTCGTAAGGGAGGGGATGCGTTGCCGAGGGCGTTCTTTGTTCGCTGCATTTCTGCTTTGTGCCTGTTTACGGTGGACGTATACTCGGTCACCAACAGCGCCGCCTTTGAGGATTTGCTTTTTGTCGTTCGGAAGATAAGCAAACTGCACTGCGTAGCGACGAAACGGGTGCCTATCAATGTTACACTTCGCTTTAATGCAGAGGTCGGAAAGCTCAAGAGCTCGCAAAAAAGAGTAAAGATTTGGAGAGCGGCCAACAGAATCCTCCAAGAGCTAAAAGACGCAAACTGCAAGATATTCCACAAAAAAGCCTCAAAAAAGCGCGTGAATCGGGAATTTGAAATGTACGGATTCGCGGTGTACGTAGTCCACGGTGGCTACCGGTTCAATGTTACTGCCGTTAATGACGTAGCCGTCAGCGTACTCTTCGATAAGGCCCGCTCCATCTTACCTTATGAAAATCTTCATGGCTTGCGTACGACATTCGCGGAAACACTACCTTATAAGAAGATCCTGAACCTATACGGCATTCACACCAAAAGCCTATTCCGGTACGAATATATCAAAAAGGGGCGGCGCCGGAAGGCCGTAGAGACATTCATCGTTCGGCCAGAGGAGCCAACCAACGTCGAAAGAAGTGTCTTTTTCGACTTGTACCCCGAGATGAGCGCGGCAATCCTTACGATGAAGAAATGCATTTACAACGACGAATACAAGCAGGTCCTCCGCAATTTCTTTAAAGCGGTAAGAAAGTTAGGGATCCGGTACATTGCCGTGGATTTAATCGGGAATCCTGGAGGGAGTTCATTGGCTGTACAGGAGTTCCTGCGGTATATCCCCCAGCACGAGGGGTTCCAAGATTACAAAGTCTTCGTGCGGAAAGAGGACCAGCTTATACCGTTTACCCCTAAAATTAATGTAAACAAGGAGAAGTATAAGGATTTGATATTTGATGGGGATGTTTATGTTTTAACCGGGGAAACTACGCGCAACGCGGCGACGCGCTTTGCAGTGCTACTGCAGGATAACAAGCTTGCTAAAGTCATAGGGGAGTCTAGCGGTAGTAAGCCATCGCATTACGGGCATGGCACCATGTTTGAACTGCCTAATACGAAACTGTGTCTTATTGTAACGTCAAAGGAGTATAAACGACCGGACGTACGAAAGGAAAAGGATACGTTTCAAGTACCAGATCACCCTATTGTCTGGTTCCAAGCAAGAGAATTTTTCCTGCAAAGGATTTGTAAAAACGGGCCTATCCCGCCATAGCCACATTTTTTCTCACATGTGTTTGATCTTGGACGGCCCACTAACAAATCAAACGCAACACTGCTCATTTGACGACCACCGTCCTAGATGAAAATTATTTTCTAAAGCTACTCAACTCTGGCTTAGGGCGTCGATTTCTTCGACTGACAAACCAGTACAATCAGCGATTAATTTTGAATCTAACCCTTTCGCCAACATGGCAATAGCGGTTTCCCTTTTGCCCTTGGCTTCGCCCTCTGCGAGACCCTCCGCAAGACCCTCAGCTTTGCCCTCAGCTTTGCCTTCAGCCTTACCCTTCCTCTCCGCAACAGTCATGGCGCTGTAGTAATTATTTAGCGCATCCTGCCGAGCTTCTGCTTCCGCTCGCAATTTTGCATCCCCGCTAACATATACAAGTGTGTTCATAGCGGCCCTTACCT
>JAIRNU010000100.1 GCA_031257945.1 Holosporales bacterium | reverse complement strand
AGTGAGCGGCGGTGGTGCCATAACAGGCACTGGTTCCGGGTTAACAACAGGCCCCGGTTCTGGACCTGGCTCCGGTGCCGGTTCCGGTTCCGCCCTCATATACCACCAGAGGCCTAGCGCTGCCGCGATACCTAACACGGCAGCGGATCCTATAATAATTACTCTGCGGAATGATGTCGTTTTCTTGACTAGTGGCGCGACTGGCGACTGCAGGAACGCGGCGTCACCTGCGGCACAGAAACGCGCCATAAAGGAACTTCCCTCCGCACTAAAACAAACAGCCAGAAGCAACGCTCCAGCAAGCGCCAAATTTTTATTTTTCATGAAACACCATGGTGCGACTATCGTTAATCGTATAGTACTCACGTAACTTGCAGAAAGCAAAAAAATATTTTATCCGCGCGAGTAAACAGCCATAACCACTGCCGGTTCCAACCAAAACATCAATGGCGGATGGACGAAAAATTTATCCACGAAATATGTGGATAACTCTGTGGATAACTTATTAATAAATGGAAAATTCTCTAATCATAGCGGGGTAAAAATATGCTTTGCCTATTTTTTAAGCACAGTCGTCCACCCTCGCGTTTTGTGCGTTTTTTTGCTGATGTGGATCTTTTTATTGTGAAATTTCGAGCGCGGAAAATATTTTTATTCGCCCCAGTGGTATGTGCATATCTTTTGTTCAATATACTTCCCACAGTGCGCAACGCCGCCATCACGAAACTACCTCATCAAACCAAACCAGGCCTCGCCCTGCAAGCTACTCCGGTTTTATGCGGACAGCGCGGGGGTATAACTGGTAGAAATTCGCGGATGTTTGATGGGCCACAGTATCGTACTCTACGCCCCGTAACACGGCAATAAATTCCCCGACCAACCTAACGTATGCCGGTTCATTGCGAGCCCCGCGGTGCGGCGTTGGCGCTAGATATGGGGCATCTGTTTCGATGAGCAAGTGATCCAGCGGGACGTACTTTGCCGCCTCTTGGACCGTTTTTGCATTTTTAAACGTCACAATCCCAGAAAACGAAACAAAAAACCCGAGATCCAAGGCTTGCTTGGCCACTCCGCAGTCCGCCCCAAAACAATGAAAAACCCCGGTCTGGCCAGGAAATTGCCGCAAGATATGCAAGACATCATCCGTTGCATCCCTCATATGTATACAAACAGGCAACTGCAACTGGCCAGCCCAAAATAATTGCTGCGAGAACAGCTCCTGTTGCCGAATCCTGACTGCCCGCGGTGGGGCATCACGGTAGTCCAATCCTATTTCCCCAATGCCAACGACGTACTTCTGGCTAGGTAAATCTATCGCTTGAAAGTAATCTTCTGTTGTTTGCTCGTCTGCTGCGGCACTGTAATCAGGGTGGATCCCAGCAGTTACCTCAACAAACCCGGGATATTGCGTGGCAATTGCCGCTAACCCTGTAAAATCGGTCGGAGTTGTTCCGATTGTAAGAATTTTTTCTACCCCAGCCGTTTTGGCTCGCGCAACAACCGCCTCTAAATCGTCCGCAAAGGAATCCAGATGGCAGTGGGAATCGATTACCATCCGTTAACCCCGCCAATACAATCGCGCTGTACGATAAGCTGCTGCGCAATTTGGACAGCATTAAGCGCAGCCCCTTTTCTAATGTTATCTGCGACAACCCACATTTGATATAAACCAGTATTTAGATCCTGCCGTAACCGGCTAACAAAAACGACATCCGTCCCCGCAATTTCTTTTGGTGTATGGTACACGTTCGCCTCCAAATCCGCCACACAAACCCCGGGGGCTGCACGTAACGCGGCGTGAATATCCGACAAAGGAACATTCTCTTCCAATTCAAAGCACACTGCTTCGCTGTGCCCGTATTCAACCGGCACACGAACACACGTTGCAATAACGTCTATACTTTCATTAAAGATCTTCTTCGTTTCTACGTCCATTTTCCACTCCTCTTTAGTACAACCACCAGACAAAAACACATCTATTTGCGGGATCAAATTCCCCCGAATCCCCTGCGGAAAAACGGCATTTGCCTGGCCACATGCGGGCCCCGTTCCAGCCGTAGGCCCTGCTCCCCGCAGCTCCATTATAGCATCTTTTCCCGCACCAGATACAGACTGATACGTAGCCACAATTACTTTTTTAATTTTGCTGAGGTGGCGGATGGGATGTAATGCCATTACCAACTGAATCGTAGAGCAATTGGGATTGGCTATAATCCCGCGCTTGGCGTTTACGAGCTCATTGGCATTGATTTCTGGAACGATGAGGGGGACGTCTGGGACCATCCTAAAAAAAGACGTATTATCTATGACAACACAGCCCGCCGCCACCGCCCGGGGAGCGTATTGCGCGGATACACTTGCTCCTGGAGAAAACAGGCCAATTTGGCACTGCGTAAAATCGAAATCGTCCAGCCCTTGAATAGTAAGCTGCGCGGCGCCGTATTGTATTTGCTGATTAATTGACTTCGAAGATGCGATTGCTTTGACATTACTTGCGGGAACTCCGTTTTGTAATAATATTTTCAGAAATTCTTGGCCAACTAGGCCTGTGACGCCAACGACGGCAAACGTTTTTTCTTGAAAATATGGCATGGGGATAAGATGGGCTTACAAACACTTTAAATAATAACATATTTATATATATGGTTGATGTTTTTGATGTAGTGTGAATCGCGGGGATAACTTTTTATGCACAACTTTATACACAATGCTCCCTGAAGCGGACTCGCGTATGCATGGAGTTATGCACAGGTGTTGATAACGTTATGCACATGTGGATATCTTCTGTATAATGCATGCAGGTTATCCCCCGTTGGAGGGGGCGTGCGTTTGTCCACAGTTTTATCAACGGTGTAGTCCCGTAGTTATTAACATAGTTATCCCCCGCCGGGTGATCCACGGGTTCGGGAACGTCGTCTGTTCCGCGGCCTCTATTAATAGCGTCTCCACGCAGGACAGGGACAGAAAAAGGGAATGTACGATGGTACGATTTGGTGTATATTCTCGAAAGAGAAATTACAGGAAAATTTGTTAGAAGTATGAAAATTTGGGCGAATTTCGCGGGAATAGCGCTATTGTTAGTATCAGTTTGCCAAGATGCTACGTGTGCTGGACCGCGGCAGCGCACTCGCGGAAAATGTGGAAAATTTACTGATGAAGAGATTCTCCTACTTACCGCACTAATTGCGGCGGATGGGCGGCCGAAACCCAAGTGGACCGCAATTGCAGCGCAAATGCCGGGAAGAACGGCACGGCTATGCAGGGAGTATTGTCAGGCGCTTGTTCTTGGTCCTTCACAAGGCGCATGGACACCACAAGAAGATGATATCCTGCTCACACATTATCAACATCTAGCCCCCAATTGGACTGCGATGTGCCGGGTTTTGCCAGGAAGATCATCGTCAAGCATAAGAGATCGATATAGGCGCTTAAAGGAGAAACAACAACAACAAGGGGTCGTCTGGCCACGGTTGGAGGACGTTGATCCGATGGACTCGTTTCTGGGTGATGATAGCTTCCAGTCGAACAAGCCATTGCCATCTTGGGATGTTTTTGGTGATTAAATAACGGCATGTTGTTTCCCCAAGACAGAATGTGTTGCTTTTAGTTTTTGTGGAGAACAGGTGAATAGCTGAGTAGTAAAGAAACAACCGCTACTTAAGGAGCGCGATACAGCATGCCATAGATAAAATTTTCTTCATGGATATTTTTCCTGATGGAAAGACCACTCTTCCAATGAATAGCAGCTTTTTTGGAGAAATCAACTATTTTTTGCGCGTGGTCTTGACTTCGCCTCCTAGGGCATGGGCGCAATAGACCGTTGCGAAAGCTCCGTTCTTTCGGTAATTTTGGCGTCGCTTCGATGCTCGAATCCTCACGTACGTTAAGTCTGCTGCGGTTCTGCTTCGTATGCTCCTAAAAATTCCTCACTTTTTCAACGGTCTAATCTGTATGGGCCTAGGCGAAGTATTCCTTTCGTCGCCACAAGTATCCGCGAATTAATAAAATATAAATAAAATAGCGCTAAAATGAAAATTAATCGCCGGCCGTTTATTATTATTACTATGAAATACAATTTTTTGTCCCTTAAGATAGCAAGCGCTCTGACGCTTGTGTGTAGTGCCTTGAATACTTATAGCAGTACTTGCGCAAACAACGCTACAATCGACGAGAGCGACCTTTTCCAGCTGAAAAGACCAAATATCGAGGTCCAATGGGATATCGTCAATATACAGGATTTAGCAAATCCCAAAGCCCTTGAGCTCAAAAGACTATCCGAAAAAGGCATTACTTTGACGGGGAAAAGTTTAAACGATCTTTCGGAAGATTTTCAAACCAGTCTATTGCAAATAGATTTATTTGAAGGGAACAATTTCACGCTAGCGACTAAACTGGCCCTTGATTACATAGGGCAAGAACAAGACGACATCGTCAAAAAAATTTCGAAAAACCCGCAGTTGCGCAGTTGTTTCGAGCAAATCAGGACAAATTTCGATGCTTTATCGCATATGCCAGAAGAAGATATGTCGTCCCAAAACTATGGGCGTCTTTTTTTAGAAACACTCAAAGCATTACAGCAAATGTACTTCCTGCTCGAGTATAGTATGAATACCACGGAGAACAAGTATTTCGCTCATTTTGTATATGATGTTATAAAGGCACAACAAGTTATAATTGCCAGGCACTGCGCGGATCAGATTATGACAGCGTTGCGTGCAGGTGTTGAAAGTGACATTCAGAAAACGTCGCAATCGACTGAGGTCTCTGCGTCTGTTTCTGTTCCTACTGTCGCGGGAAATGTTGAACTCGGGGTGTCTGAAGAGGTGAGTAAAAAGACCAGTGACTCTTCCTTTTATACTATTAACATTGGCGGGGAAGCAAGAGTGCGTCTTGGCGCTGATTTACAAATCGCGGACGTTAAAGTTGGCGGGGATGCAAATGTTATGCGGTCTTTGGTATTTTATTCCCTTGAGCAATTATTGGATGCGGGTGCGTTCGATATTACTCTTACCCAAAAAAGCCTCAACGATATACTTGAACAAAGAGAATTAATGCAGTCCAGAGAAACTGAATTACTAAAAAGATTCGGAGAATTAGAGGGGTTTTACAAAGCGTTCCAGGTTGTTCCTCAATCGTCTAGCATAAATTGGGTAGATATCTCAATCGCGGCTCCGGTTGATTCCGTTGTGACTTACGGGGTCTCCGCCGCGCTCGAAGCTGAAATTGCTAAATTCCTTGGGTTGTCGTTGAAACATACCATAGAGGGGAAGGTATACCAAAAAAGTAACGGATGTATGTCGTTACTGTCTGATAATTGCGCTTGTGCCGCGGGGATTACACCGCAAGATATTCGAGAAATAATAGGAGAAAAGTACGACTTATCCGCACGAATAAAGACGGCGCAGGTTTTGTTCGGGGATTTGTACGCCTATAACGCCATTTTAGAGCAGTTAGCAAATGATCACGCAACGACCGCAACGGGAGAACTAAAGGAGAAAAAGAAAATTTATGAAAAGAAGCTTTTGCCAGAGAGTGGTTTTTGGGGAATAAAAAAGAGGGGGAGAGGTAACGTTTTGCGCGTTGGAATTGTAACGGCAAATGCTCTAAAAGAACAGTCACAAAACCCCAATGAACAAATAATCTTTAAGAAAATATACGAACAATTAATCCGCCTGTCAAAATTACAAAAATTTTCGACGGGGAAAAAGGGCGCCGACTTTAATTTCCAAACAACCACAACAGCAACGAATTCAGAGACCAAGGGGACGGTTTCTTTCGATATTCCAGTTATTGGTAAAGTCATACTTGCTTTATCCAAGAGTAATATGAACGGGAGTCCATTCCAAGACGAAAACGGGGAATCTGCCGCAGTAGAGTTTTCTTTTCCGGTAGATAACTTATCGAAAGACACCATGACTCTTTTACTAGGGAAAATACAAGATTTATCGTGTAGAATGGGGGAAAAATTTGCTGACAACGCATTATTTTGTGAATTAAAATATGTGTTGGATGCAACAACCGGGCTGATCCAAAAGGCAAATGCGCTAGATGACCTGGTCGCAGATGAAACTATGCCGGCCTTATTGTCCATGGTTTCTACAGAAAATTTGTATCGTCTAGCCATTAATTTCTGCAAGGTTGGCAAGAATGACCAGGAGACTAACGTTATCGCATTGCCAAAGCAGGACGTTATAATCCGCACTGAAAACGTTTGGATCCCACAAGATGCTAAAATTGTCTCAACCGCCGCCAAATCTGCAAAGTGGTTAGATGTGGGAGTTTCCTCAACTTTAGGGAAAACAATTCGCGTGCTGTCGGATGATACGCTTTCGGTCTTCGTTTCAAAATTTAATGCTTTGAGGCTAGGAACGGAGGACGGAGGGCCAAATACTGCTTGGGAATCTTTTAAAACAGGGCAAAAGACCCCGCTAATCAATCTTTTAAACAATATAAATTGCGAGGGGAAGAATAGCAGATACGAGTTGCAATGTCTTTATAACGACCTAATGAAGGAGCTCCCCGAGAAAAAAGCAAAAAAATGCACTAAGCTTTTTGCTGAATTTCTTGAGGCTAACGCGGTACTGTCGGCAACCGATGGGCAAAGGACGTTGGCTGAAGTTGTCGGCCTGTTTGACAAGCTCTTGCAATTTAATTACAAAAACAACTTTCTAGTACACTATAATGCGGCTTACCGCGAGGTTGGTGCGTAACCTGGGGAAAACCGCCGGGATACTGCGTGTTAACTGCGGTTCCTGGCGGTTTAGCTGTGGACGTTTTTATTTTGCCCAGTTATACACATGCCTAGGCAACATTGCACCTTCCCCCTTTTACCCGTTGATGCTGCCATTGCCCCTCCCTCAATTCAAAGACATCGCGAGGACTATCGGCGAAGCGAGCTTCGCAGATGGCCGGTGGCAAGCCACTGATCGGTGGTCTCGGTGGTGCTATCCTATTTAAAAGAGCTAAGCGAGTATCGGTGGATGCTGGGGCTCCGTTAAATAAGGCGTTTGATGTTGCGCCAAATTTGATACTGCTTAATGCGGGGCAGCCAGCCAAGGCTTTATTTCCAATATGTTCAATGCCTGCGGGGAAGGTTATGCTTGTTAACGCGTGGCAACCGGAGAACGCACTGGCCCCAATTGACGTAACCCCCGCAGGAATGGTAATCCTTTGCAATCGGGTACAATCTTCAAACGCGGAAGCCTCGATTCTGCGAAGCTGATTGCTAGATGAAAAATTAACAGTGGTAAGAGACGTGCAACAATAAAAGGTGCTCTCTTCTATCTTGCGGACAAGCGGCGGGATATCGATGCGTTGTAGCGGGCAACGGAAGAAGGCCCTTTGGCCAATGCTTTCTATGTGATTACTCCAAGCAATCTGTTCAAGCGGGTTATTGATAAATGCCGCCGTCCCAATGGTTGTGACAGTGTCGGGGAGAGTTATCCTTTTCAGATCGCAACTCGCAAAGGCCACGTCTCCTATTGTTGTTAACTGGCTTCCAGGAGCGAAGTTAACGCTAGTTAACGGGATATGCTGGAATGCTAGAGGTCCGATTTCAGTAACGGAAGAATTAATGCTTACACTTGTAATTTTAGCGCAAGATGAGCCCCCAAAAGCGTTAGGTAAGGCATCGGGGGGGATCGTGGATAGTGCTGCGTTAGTGAAATTAACAGTGGATATTTCGCCTTCAGGCAGGCGACGCACACCATCACCAAAATCCACGACTCCGTTAATTGGCATGACAGTTGGAGACGATATGTCGTATTGTTGTTCGTTGACTTTATAACGCCACGTACGGCGTTCAGCATCAGTTAACGTATACTCAGTGTCGGTACCATCGGCTTTAACAATCCTGACAATACTACCTACGCTGTTCTTATCAATTTCGCCAAGTCGTTTAGTAATGGGTTGGGTGAGAATGGTGTCTGGATTATTGGCGCGCATCAAAAGACTATTCAAAAATGTGTGTATTTTCACTAGCCTTTGCTCATCTGGTGTGGCGGTGGGGTTTGGCAGCAATTGTGGTATACAACTCTCTGGAATAGATAGGTTTACCCTTGTCCCAGCAAACGCACCAGGATGAATTTTCTGAACAGAAGCTGGTACATTAATCTTCAGGGGCTCTCTTCTAGTGTGCGCAGAGTCTTGGAAAGCAGCGGTTCCGATCGTTTTTAAATTGCTTCCGGCTTCAAAATCTACGATGTGCAACGCATCGCAATCTGCAAACGCCTCTGCTTTAATGGATTCGACGCTTGGTGGAAGCGTTATAGCGCCGAGAGACTGACACCCCATAAAAGCTCTTTCAGATATCTTTTTGAGGTTACTATTTTTAGCAAAGGTAACATTTCGCAGAAGAACACAACGATAAAAAGCATTGCTGCCAATTGCTTCAACAGCTGATGGAATTGTTATTGATGTAAGACCACTACACACAAAAGCCGTCACGCCAATCTTTCGAACGCTGTCCGGGAGCTTTATCCCTTGCAGAGACACACAACTACCAAATGTCTCTGGTCCTATTTCTGTTATGCGGCTCCCTGGCTCGAACGTAACCACTTTTAGGTTAGGGCAATCAGAGAAAGCCCCATCTATTGTTGTAACACTTTTCGGAATTGTTATGAAGTCGAGGCCAGTACTACGAAAAGCGTAGTGCCCTATTTTCTGAAGATTATCTGATGATTCGAATATGACACTGGCAAGGGCACGGCACCCCCAAAAAGCGGATTGACCAATCGTTTGGACGCTGTCTGGGATATTTATTGACAGTAAATTGATACAACTAAAAAAGGCGTTTGCCCCGATGTCTTTGAGTCCGCTTGGAAGTTCAAAAGAGACGTTTTGTAAATTTTCCATCCTGGAAAAAATATAATTTGGAAGGCTTGTAATTTCCGAGCCAATTACTATACTACGGACGTTGTTCCTTGCTGCCTCCAATCCAAATGGCTCCCTCTGATTTAATTGCTTAACCGTTATTACTTTTCCTGCGCCACTTCCGCGGTCACGTCCGAAACTTGCGTCGTCGCGGGAAACGTCCAGCTTGTTAAATGGTGGTTTTGCAGAATAGTCTGGGTCGTCCCCTCCGGCACAAAATACATAATTTGCTGACAACATTGCCAGCGCTACAATCCTTCTTGTCATCTTCTCTCCCCTTAATTTGGAAAAATTTAAACACTCCTACTTAATTACCAGTGTAACAGCTCTGTGCGATATGGTCAATGCCCGGTTCCAGGTTCATATCAAATGAGAAAAAAAGTATGGGCAAAAAGGGCTAGCTGTTCCAAAGTACTCCAGTAAAAGTTAAGTAATAAATTGAGGCTTATACATTGATTATACATTATCTTTT
>JAIRNU010000013.1 GCA_031257945.1 Holosporales bacterium | reverse complement strand
TGTGGAACAGATGCTGTTTAGGATGCTAAATAGGCGAAGCCAGAAGAAGAGCTATACCTGGGCGGAGTTTGACAAAGCCAAGAAATGGATGGTGCTGGTGAAGCCGAGGCAGCCTAAATAAATTTGACGCTGAATGATATAGCTGGGAGCCGGATGCCTTAATAGGGTTTGTCCGGTTCTGAAGAGGGGCGCCACCAGTAATGGCGGCGTCTACTCTCGCAGAATTTGCACACACGATTGACTTTTCTGTTTTTTTTTGCTAGAACTCTAATAGTGTTTGTTTTTCTGTGTGATCCATGAAGCGTACTTTTCAGCCAAGTTTACTCGTGAGGAAACGCCGGCACGGGTTTCGTGCAAGAATGTCAACTGCGAACGGACGTCTTGTCCTGTCTGCGCGAAGAGCAAAGGGGCGGCACAGATTGTCGGCGTAACGAGGTCGTGATTTTTGTTCTAAGGAAGCATGCTGATTTTCAGGGAGTAGCAAAGCACGGAGTCTTTGTTCGCGGGCGTTGTTTGCTGTTGCAAGTGTGTGCAGTGGATGTTGATCGTGAGTTTGTGTGTCGCCACGCTGTAAGTGGCGATTACCATGAAAATCAGGAGGAGCCCGGGGGGAGCGAGGAGGCGCAGTATCCGATTTTTTATGGCATAACCGCGGGGAGGAAGGTTAGTAATGCAGTAAATAGGAACAAAGTGAAGCGGCGTATTCGTGTGCTAGTAAGAGAGGGATTGCGTTTTTACGTTAAAGGCCACAGGCTAGGCCACATCGAACGGCGGATTTTCACTTTGTCGAAGAAGACTATGGTTGGGATGTTTCCTAAAAAACGCACACCATGCAGGGCCAATTGTGGCAGGTTTTTTCCGCAGCTGCAGCAAACCGACTTCGAGGAGTTTTGTAAGAAGTCCGATGAAAGGGGGACAGTAAGAGGCCTCGCTTTTGTTTTTATCGCAACGCAGTTTACGCCTCAAACGCAGTGGAACGGATTGCGGGAAGATTTCCAAAAAATTGTAAATGACGGAACCAGGATGCTGATGAGACGCCAATAAGGTGTTAACCTATAATTCCAGTAAAAGTTCTTGCCATACAGTAACCAAGATTACATACCACATGCTGGGTATAATTGTGTTTAAGAGCTTTGCTGTAATGTAAACACTATTAATCGAGCATTTCGAACACCAGAGGGCGAGCTTTAACGAGCAGAGGTAACGCCCTATATTTGCATGGTAAGAACTTTTGCAGAAATTACAGGTTAAGAGGTAAGCGCATGTTTCGAACTCTTTGCAAGACCGTCGGTATTTTTGTACTCTGCCAGCAGGTAAATTTTTTCGAGTAGAGCGGCAAATTGAATCAAAAAACGGGATTTTCCTTTCGGGCAGAATATTTCCTCCAACACGGAAAAAATCTACGTATTGGGGTGCTTAACACGCCTCATGGCCCAATAAATACGCCAGCCTTTGTCTTTTGTGCGACAAAGGGCGCTATAAAGGGGTTAACGATGGAAGACATGGTTCGTGAAGAAACGCAGGTTATCCTAGGGAATACGTACCATCTTATGCTTTCGCCTGGAGCAGATGTTGTTGAAACTTTGGACGGGTTAGCCAAAATGTCCGGCTGGGCGGGGCCGACCCTAACAGACTCTGGCGGGTACCAGATATTTAGCATGGGCCATGGCTCCGTAGCAGAAGAAATTAAAGGGAACAGGAAAAACGCTATAGCAAGGTCGTCAGTCAAAATATCCGAAGACGGCGCGGTTTTTAAATCTTATATTGATGGGAAAACGGTCGTGCTAACGCCGGAAGCATCCATTGAGCAGCAAAAAAAAATCGGGGCAGACCTGATTGTCGCCTTCGACGAGTGCACTCCATACCACATAGATCGCGATTATACGGCGTATTCTATGGAAAGAAGCCACCGGTGGGAAAAACGCAGCCTCCTCCATTTTGCTGCGATAAGCCGGGGCGCAGATAGTGCTAGTTGCTTCCCCCCCCAACTGCCTGCAGCATGTGCGTCGCAAGCAATGTACGGCATTGCTCAGGGCGGTGTATACGAAGATTTGCGCAGAGAAAGCTGCGACTTTTTGAATGGGGAGGCTTTTTTTGGCCACGCTATTGGCGGTTGTTTAGGAGCAACAAAAGAACAAATGCATAGCATCGTTGGGTTTACCGCAAATTTGTTACGTAAAGATCGTCCAATACATTTACTTGGTATTGGCAAAATAGAGGACATATTTAATGGCGTAGAATTTGGAATCGATACGTTCGATTGCGTACATCCAACCAGAATCGCAAGACATGGTTGCGCGCTTATAAAGCCTGCAGAGTATGCTTTTATTAGTGCTCAGCTTGGTCCCCAGTATAATAGCCTCCATCAAGAGCACATTAATTTGAGGAATCACGTTTTTGTAGGGGATGAAAACCCGATAGAAAAGGATTGCTCCTGCCAAACCTGTAAGAAATACAGTCGTGGATATATTAATTATTTACTAAGGGCGAAAGAAATTCTCTCGCATACTCTTATTACCCGCCACAATGTCCACTTTATGAATTCAATGATGGCGGAGATCAGAGCCGGAATTACGCATCAAAATTTCTATGAGGTGAAGAGGAAGTGGTGCTGCGTTTGATTTGTTAAGAGGCGCTCTTCAGCTTAATGACTAGGGCCTTTTAGTTCTCCCTCAGAGCTGGTAGAAATTCAGCAACCAGTCAGAACTAAATGGTGAGGCTTTCTGCCGTGTTTATGCTAGAACTAAATGGCCCTGGTTTCGGGCACGAAAGGATAATTGAGCTTTGTGAAAAATTCGGCTTTTCCTTCGTTTTGCGAAGGACCGAAGATATTAATGTTGTGGTAAATGGGGAGAAGCGTAGGCTCAATGATTTCGCCGGGCAGGACTGTTTTTTCGAAGCGGAGGTGCCGGC
>JAIRNU010000104.1 GCA_031257945.1 Holosporales bacterium | reverse complement strand
CCGAGGCAGCCTAAACAAATTTGACGCTGAATGACATAGCTGGGAGCCGTATGCCTTAATAGGGTTTGTCCGGTTCTGTGGAGGGGCGGAAGCGGAAACGCTAGCCGTCTACTCTCGTGGTAGGGTGCTGTGGAGGTGGCGGCGACGATAGCGCTAGCCGCCTACCTTTGAGCCGGGATATTGGCTAATGAAAACGCGCTGGCAATTTTTGGGTACCAGGCGCAACAAGATGGTTCAGCTAAAGCTTGTTGTTCATCAACACTATTTACTGATTTCCTTAAATTATCTAGGCTCTCACATAATTGATCAAGCAATTGCTCAATGGCAGCTTCATTAGTCAAATGGACTCTGTTGTGTACAGCATCGTACGCAAGATTAATGCGTTGCAACGCTCTGTGCCTCAGCTTTCCAAGCCTACCGATCACCAGCGCTCGAAGGTTTCTGTACTCTTCAGCTGCTGGTAGAACAATTTCCCGGGAAACTAAGTCCCTATGCAAAGCAAGGAAAGCTTGCCTCTTCCTTGTGACAATAGCGTACCATAAGCCCGCGAAGCAACGTACAAAACCTTGTACCATCTGCTCCACAACGCCGTATCCATTCAATGTAAAAGCAATGTCGTGGACATAGCGCGCTACTTGAGCTTCATACTTATCACCCGTCATTTCTGGCAAAATACGCAGGGCGTTCGCCACATCTAAGTTGCTAACACCCATTACAGCCAAACCGTTGAACAAACTTGCAACCCTAGCCACACTACTACTGCACGTATACTGCTCAAAATGTTGGCATACCTGCTCCACCGCTTCCTGGGTGCCTTTTACCATCATGTCCAAAACGCTCTCAGAAGCACAGGGAGCTACTCGCTTGAGAAATTTGCTAAAAACACTTTCCAATTTCTCAACTCTGCGCCGCTCTTTGTTAAAACGCTTTGTGTGGTATAAAGCTGCACATACGTCATTCGCTGCATTGTACACTTGATCTTTTCTTGCATCGGAGACTCCTGCGGGAGTAACGATCTCAACAAGTCTATCTATATTCCCCCCAATTGCTTTGCAGCATGTCTCCACTTGACAGACGTTGTACTCTGCATCAGAGTAGCCATACCATAACCGTGAGAAATATTCCAAAAGGTTGGGAAAACACTGGGCATGCTGGCATGTACAAATAGTAACGAACAATGCAACAAACAACCTCGAGCCTCTTAAGAACCTCGTAAAAGCGGTATATATGCGAAAACTACACATATGCTCAATTACCTCCTCCATCTGCATTGCCCGCTTCCACTGGGGCTCCCACCGCCACACCAACTTGTGCTTGGGCAGCGCCTGGGGCGGCACCTCCTTCCGGCGCCTCTCCTACTCCACCTGGAGCAGCGACGGGATGCAATGCATCATCCCTGACTTGTTCAAATACAGTCCTAAGATTCTGTAGCGCTTGCACCAATAGCACACTCCCTGAGGCTTCCAAGTTGGCCAAAGAGTTTGCATAAGAAGGAGCAAACTTCATCAAAATTAGAAATTGAACGGAATTGACAAAAAGCCTTAAATCTTCTTGAGATTTAACTCGTTTCACCTTCGTACTGACAATATCCAATACTTTACCGAAAAAAAGACGGTTTGTTTGGCGGTCAGCGGTATCATTCGGAAGATTATCCCGCGCCACGGTTATAGCCTGCAGTACAGCATTAACAACTGGTTGATTTTCTGTAGTGCGTTTAACAACTCCCACCAGCTCCGCTCCACGCATAACAGCATTTCCAGCTGCGCGCAAGAACCGCATCCCGTGAACGTCAACCGTGCATTGTACACCCAAAATCACGGCAACTACCGCAAAGGCAACGCCATTACGCACAATACACCCCAAACGTTGTATAAAGATTTTATCCATTTGTACCCTCTTGCCTTGGTAACGAATCTGGCACTGCTCTCAATGCCGTTTGTGTTTTTTCTAATGCCGCTCGTATTTTCTCGAACAAAGCCTCCCGTTGGTTAAATGCAGTATCTATCACGACTGGGGCGTCACCCTCAGCCATACCATACATCTGCCTTAACGTATCATGAAAAGTACGGCTATCGTCGCTTGCCCCTGCTAATAACTGTAGTACCACGTCAGTTTTTGTAGAAATACTACTAGCGCTCTCTCTGATTTCCTGCGCATCAGTCCCTATTCGAACTCTGGTTGCATTCGTCAAATTGACTTGTGCCTGATGCAATTGGTCCGCAGCACGATTTACCTTTTCGTGTAGACCGGATCTTTGATCGTAAATGAGGCGAAGCTCCCGATCGGCTTCAACTATCGCCGCCGTTATTTGCTCGGCAATGTTGTCCCACGTTTTTACACGTAAAAGCAACTCGTTCCACTTGCGCAAAAGCACCACGTGATCTTTTATATGATCAACGACAAAATCAACTACGCGCTTACCACGGTACATTTCACATTCCCGAAACAAATTGGCCATCGCTATAATGTCAGGGTCATTGCTTAAGAAAATATTGCCAGACAGTATTTTTCTAGCCTTCATTGCCTCCGCCTCCTTACGTAATTCTTCTAAATCCTTGCATAAAGCCATTATATCTGTCTGCAGCTGAAATTTTTCTTGCAACGGCGCTACGTAATCCACTATCCAGTCGCGGCCGCTGTTTAAGGCAGCACAGCCGCAATGGTACGCTATCCTAGCGTAAGCGCACTTTCTGACAAACCAGAGTCCGAACCACGGAACATTCCACAAACCGCCATCGCAGCCGTAGTTCCACATGACATAGCGACAACCTTTTTCAACAATTAATACAGCAATCTCTGGCACACTGCGTTTAATTACCGTCCTTGCGGCTTCAACCGCTCTACCAGCAGCACTATATAACCCTTGCGCAGGACAAGATGCACCCGAGCAAAAAGCAAGACCAACGGCACATAAAGGAACAAAGCGGGACACTAAAAATTATTCATCGATGCGAAGCGTTCCTTACATAAATAACGCCTGATGTAAAAAAATGCAACTCTTTTTTTTTAGGTTGGTAACTAGATTTATTTTCTTCGTACTGTATACTGAATTCATGTGATTTATGTTTTGGTTTTGTGCAGTGATTGGTGTCGTCATCGTTTCTCACGGGAATTTAGGGCTTTCTTTGGCAGAAAGCGCAGAGATGATTCTTGAAGAAAAGAATGATATCTTTGCGGTTTCTATATCTAGCGTTTCCGACAATGCCGAGGTTTTCCGTAAAAACATTTTGGAGGCGATTGATCGGGCCGATACCGGAAGCGGCGTAATCGTTTTTACTGATCTTTTTGGTGGAACGCCGTGTAACTTGGCAATTTCTGCTTTTGGAGTAAAAAATATAGAAATCATCGCCGGCGTTAATTTGCCGATGGTATTGAAGCTGCTGAATCTAAGAAACCAGAACAAGGATATTTCTATAAAAGAAGCTGTAAATTGCGTCGAGACTGCGGGAAAAAAGCAGATATCTATAGTTTCGGAGATTATAAAATAATTGGGAATAACACGGTAGAGAGCAGAGAGCGGAGGCTAATGGAGCGCACTAACCTAGCAAAGAGAGTATTTCACTTTAAGGTGACCCATCCGTTAGGAATGCATGCAAGGGTATGCTCCCGGTGGGTAAAAATTATGCAACAAATAAACGACTCGGCTAAAGCAACTGGATGGGCTTCGATTTGTTATAATGGCGAGGACATCCCGGCAAATTCGCTTTTTAAATTGCTTGAGGCGCGTATCCCCTGTGGCGCTGAATTTGATTTATGCATTCGAGGGGACGGTGAGATTAGTACGGATGCCCTGGAAAAACTGGCGTTTTCTATCAGCAATCAATCTTTTGATACAGTATTTGATTGTACAACTCCATGAGGTTGTACTACGCCGGGCTATGTGTGGTTGGCAAAATTTTGCGCTCCAAATTGGCTTGATCATAGCAGGAACATTTTGTTACTGTGCCGCTGTTAAGTGTATCTACACAGAGATGAAGTATGAGGAAAATAATTTTTGGGACATTTCTAGTTGTGACAAGTGCGAGCAACGCAACAGAGAGACCTGTGCCGCCAGCTGCTGCAAACCACGGATTATGGTAGAATCCCGACTGCATGCCATGATCAGGAAGGCGCCGGATATACGGCTATTAAGGCGATTGTGCGATACGTTGGAAATCATCTGCACACGAGAGGAGAAGCGAAACAGAACGAAGCTGTTGGCACTGTTGGAAGCGCAGGTTTGGAAGGTACTAAGATACCTATCTACTAAACAAGGGATGATGCTAGCAGTAACGAAAGACCCACAGCCCCAACAGAGACAGTTGGATGAAACTAGCATAGGGTTTTTCATGAATCGTCACTGAATCTACAGCCAGCCACTACAAAACAAGAAGAACGTCCAGATTTTTGGTCCCTTGCTGTTTTGTGTGGTTTCCAGTCTTCATGCCTTCCCCCTACGTCATATCTTCATCATTGGTTGCAAATTTGTTGCGCAGCGGCATGGCGCTAAGCCAGGAATCTCACGCCACTAGCATGATCTGTAGTGCGCTAAGGTTGCCTCTTGAAAAACTGGCAATAAGCGCGCAAAAAACAGTCGCTACACATTGGTTTTTTCGCTTTACATGTGTACCTGCCGTGCAAAACAAGCCAATGGTTCGTTTTTTCCCAAAATTGCTTCGGCACCACGCAGTACAGCTCTTGCTCGACTTTTTCTGGGGTGTTTTCGCTTGCAATCCCAAGTCTGCGCGAAACACGCAGAACGTGTGTATCAACGGCAATGCCGTTTCCTCCGGTTAAAACGTTTAAAACTACGTTTGCGGTTTTGCGCCCAACGCCTGGGAGCTTTATCAGCTCCTGCAAAATCAACGGGACTTTCGCTTCGTATTGTTCGATCAGCATAGTTGATAATTCATATATATACTTTGCTTTATTTTTATATATATTCAGTGTGCGAATAAAAGTCGCGAAGCCATCTTGTGTTAATTCTATTATTTTCTGCGGAGAATCCACACGCTCCATTATTTCCGTCATTACCTTATTTACAGAAGCGTCAGTCGCTTGGGCAGAAAGGATAACTGCTATCAGCAATGTAAAATCATTGTTATATACAAGCTCTGTCGATGGTGCTGGATTATGCTCTTCAAAAAGGCGAAAAATCTCAGTTGCATTCTTTTGCACCTCTTGCCGCTCTTGCCGCCAAAGCGATTCATCGCGATCTTGTTCCGCCATCTTACACCGTTCCCGCCTGCCTGCTCACCATTGCCGCGCCAAACCATACCACGCTACACTACACCGCGTTTACGCTTGTTGTTGATTCCTGGTGAATGACAGCAACCTCGCGGCAACTTCAGCCTTCATATTATTAAAATCTGCCAGGTCGCGCCCAGTCAGCTTAACCGCGCCAATTTTATAGTATTTCTGCGGGTCCACGTAATTGCTGCATAGAATGACTTCGTGATGTAAGTGCGCTCCAGTAACGCGGCCACTACGCCCAACACGCCCGATAGGATCTCCTTGGCGAACCCGCGCCCCAACTCGTACAGAAATCGCACTCAAATGGGCATAGGCCGTTTCAAAGCCGTTCGCATGACGGATCCTTAAATACAATCCGTAGCTACCATGTCGACCGGCTTTTACAACAACGCCATTTGCTGCAGAGTATATCTCTGTACCGTATTGCGCTGCATAATCGACACCAGTATGATACTTTACCGTCCCTAAAACTGGGTGCCTCCTGTAGCCAAAATTTGAAGAAATTCGCATACTCCTGTTTTTAAACGGAGAAATTAGCATCTCGGTTTTAGTACTTTCCCCCTTTTCGTTATAATACTTACCATTTCCAAAATTATACAGTCGATACACCTTAGCCCCAGTTTTTACGGAAACGTACTTCAGGGTGCGCCGCCCAACAACACGATCAGACTCTGCATCCCGATTCTCCTCGTAAATTGCCTCAAAATAGTCCCCACGCCGTAACTTGCTGATATGCGCGGCGGAGCGGATCGTATTAGACATTTCGGTTATAATCGCCTGCGGAACCCCCTCAAAAGACGCCGCGTCAGGAAGGGTTGTTTTGACCACAGCACGGACGCATTTTAGAACAGTCCTTAATTCGCGCCGTTTCATCACAATACTAAACTTATCCTTATTTCTTTTGACGGTTATCTTATTTCCAATTTTGTCCGACAATTCTATACTTTGCAAAATTGGCTTTTCCCAGTTGATCCACTCTATCGTTATCGGCTGGCCAATCTGCAAACTTCGCAAATTATGCACAGTTGCCAATTTCTTGCTAATTGCGTCAATTTCTCTTGAATCAACGCCAACGGCGTGCAGTATGCCAAAAAGGGTGTCTCCGCACCCGACTTCCACGACTTTGCTTACGGTGCTGCCATCAGGCACCTTCTCGCAAGTGATTTGCGCATCGATGGCGATTTCCGAAACATTAACATTGGCGGAGATACTACCGTCCTCGCGACCATCGGCCTGTTCTTCTTGAGGGATAAAGCAAGGAGTGTACTCTCTCAGGGCATAGAAAGAGCGATGTTCCCTTACAGAAATCAACAAGGCAAGGGAGCACAAGGCGATAGAGACGATTCCGTTTTTCTGGCTCATATTGTCTTTATTCGCAGCCAAAACCCACGTAATGTGTCACAAAACGAGGCGCGTGGTCAAGTCATGTCTTCAACATGGGCAGGGCCTACGCATGAAAAATTTGAGACAAACAGCTTGACAAATGTTTGAAAGACATTGCATTTTTTCGCATCAATGATTTCGTTGACTGCCCAGGTTTACGGGACACCTCCTTCAATATAGCTAATGCCCATTTTCGAGCAATATTCATATTTGCTGCAGCGTTATCATTCCGCATGCATGCTTTATCTTCGTTGAAACAAATGTCTAATCTCCAATGCAAAACATTTTCAATAGACCTGTTGCAAAAGGTCTAAAAGGGGTTGCTTTCGTACAGAGAAAGTAAAGGCGGCGGCGGAACAGTTGAACATAGAACAGCACTTTATTCCAACGTATAGCCCGAATTTAAATCCAATAGAGAGGGTGTGGAATTTCCAGAACAAATACGTTCGCAACAATGTCTTCTTCAAATCGCCAACGGATTTTCGAGCCGCGTTGCAGAACTTTGCGGGAAAGACATGGCCGGAGATTTGTAACACGCTGACAACGTGGGTCAACGATAATTTAGGGGTAATTACCCAAAAGTCGGCGGCGTAATTTATCAAACCAAGTATAGTGCGAATTCGTGTACTTTTTTTACGGGAGAACTGTATTTAAAGCAGGCGCGTCTATACTTGAGCGAAAACCACAAATTAAACGCGATTGACTATATCCCTATAATCATCATCATCCACCACCAACATCCTCTCCACTTTCCGCTTTTGATCAAGTGCCACTGCTATGCCAAATGTAATCGCTCCAATGGTTGCAGCAATAGCGGTGACACCGCAAAGTCCCAATTTTTCTTGCAAGAAAAAATTGAGTACAAAATATGTCGCCGGGAAAACAATCCCTGGTAGCCGTGACGGTGCATAAGAATACATGATCAGGCTTAGAATGGTGGCGCAAATCGTTGCACAAATGTTCATTTGAACTAGTGAGTTAAGACACAAAGCAACTGCGAAAGCACGCAGGTCTGGATCTTCGAATACTTTTCGCAGGAACGGTTTGGCCCATCCTGCAATCGCTCCAATCCCTCCGCCTATACACGAATAAAGGATTTGATTGTCAATATTTCCTAAAGCATATCGCACTATGTTATAAGTGCTTGTACCAAGTATATAGCCGATCGCGTTTGTTTTTGTTACACATTCGCCTCGGGGACTGAAAAGTTGGGCGGAGTCAAGCCCAGTTAAAATAGCCGCTGCTACCACACTATAGCAACTGATATAAGCCAAGTTCTTGCCACCATCCCCGATTATTTGTTTGCAAGCAAGAGCATCCAAGCTGAACAATGAACCAGAACCATGAGAATAAGCGCTAAAACAAAGCGCACTTCCCAATAAAAATAGTTTTTTAAAGCTCATTCGATATTCCCTAAAAAAACAGCATGGCCTGTTTGTAGTCAAATGAAAATTAAAAGTCAACAAAAATACGCATTTTTATGGGCTATTTTCGTATTTGATTTTTATCGCGCTCGATAGTTATGCTTAAGATAGTTAGGGATTCTTTTATGTTCGATAGGGTTTTATGAACACACATTTCACATTTTCTTCACTGAAAAATAATTTCGAGAGATTTTTCCACGGCGAAAAATTTCAATGCAACAGGCTCCCCATTCCGGTATACCACACCGCCGGGCGCCCAGTTTGGTCACACAAAAATTACGAATCGCTTGCAACAGTTGGCTATTCTCAAAATGTCATCGTTTTCAGGTGTATAAGTTTGATCGCAAAAAGTTTGTCAAATATTACGTGGTTAATTTACGAAAAGACAAATGGAGTGGAGTATGAGGTAGATTCTCACCAAATACTTGCGCTTCTTCGGTCCCCGAATGCCCAATACAGTGGGGCGGCCTTTCTTGAATCGATTTATAGCCAACTTTTGCTTTCTGGAAATGCGTATATTGAGGCGGTTATGGATGGTAGCAACGTCCCAAAACAGCTTTGCGTCCTGCGGTCGGACCGAGTGAATGTTTTGGTTAATGATATGGATGAAAAAGTCGGGTTCGAGTACAAAAACGGAAAAAATAAACAGATTTTTCCTATTTCTCCGTATTATGGGTGCTGCGATATCCTTCATATCAAAACATTTCATCCGTTGAATGATTGGTACGGCATGAGTCCGGTAGAAGCGGCATCGCGTGCCATTGATCAGCATAACGCCGTCGGTGAGCACAATTTGTCTATATTGCAAAATGGTGGGCGCCCTTCCGGAGCGCTGCTTGTGAAGCCGCAGATGAATGGCGTAGCGCTAACTGCAGAGCAACGGGAGGAATTGCGGGAATCTATGCGCTCTATATATGAAGGCGTAGATAATGCCGGGCGAATTGCGGTGTTAGAGGGGGACTGCGAGTGGAAGGAAATGGGGCTATCCCCTAAAGATCTGGACTTCCATAAAGGCAAAAGCGTTTCGGCAAAGGAAATCGCGCAGGCATTTGGGGTTCCGCCAATTTTAATTGGGATGACCGAGGATGCTACTTTCTCCAACTACAAAGAAGCCCGTATTAATTTTTGGGAAGATACGCTTTTACCAATGCTTAATCACCTGCTTTCCGAGTTAAATATGTGGTTAGTACCGTATTTTGGCGCAAATCTTAGGTTGGATTTCGACAAAGATAACATTCCAGCTCTGGCGGCTAAGCGCGATCATACGTGGGATAAGATGCAGGAGGCATCATTCCTTACCATAAATGAAAAACGCCAAGCTTTGGGGTATGGACCGCTAGATGGCGGGGATCGCTTGGAAAGCATGGCTAGAACGTGATTTAAGTTGCCCAAGATCAAGCAATAGAAATTCCGCACAAGAGCTGATATTTTCGTGACCTGGACAAGCGTAGATTTGCGAATTAATTTGTAGTACAATGTTTCCAGGCGGTCGTTTACATTTTTACATATCATTGATGTCTAAAGAAGACCTGATTGAGTTTACTGGCATTGTTATCGAACTTTTACCCAACGCTACATTCCGTGTGAAGCTGGAAAATGACTGTGTCATTCTTGCGCATACGTCCGGCCGCGTTCGTAAAAATCGGATAAAGATCCTTGTCGGGGATAAAGTTACCGTGGAAATGACCCCGTATGACCTTACAAAGGGGCGCATTACGTTCAGACAAAAGTGATTGTTTTGTATATTGATCAGGTGTATTTTTGGTAGTAACTCGTCGGTAGTGGTGTTCTGGGAGGTGTATGGCTGGTGTTTTTTCTAAGCTATGGGGAGTGTTATCTTCAGATCTTGCGATTGATCTCGGAACGGCTAACACACTTGTGTACGTGAAGGGCCGCGGAGTTGTCCTTAGCGAGCCATCCGTTGTTGCGCTTGGCATGTTCCACGGGAAACGGCATGTTTTAGCCGTTGGTGAAGAGGCAAAGCTAATGCTGGGCCGGACTCCCGGCAACATCCAAGCAATCCGCCCAATGCGCGACGGTGTTATCGCGGACTTCGAGGTCGCAGAGGAGATGATTAAGCATTTTATCCGTAAAGTCCACAATCGCCGGGGGTTTATAGCCCCGCGGATTGTGATTTGCGTTCCTTCTGGGTCTACGGCCGTTGAACGGCGTGCTATACAGGAGTCCGCTGAGGGCGCCGGGGCACGCGAGGTTTTCCTTGTCGAAGAGCCGATGGCCGCAGCGATTGGTGCTGGTCTTCCTGTAACAGAGCCGACAGGGTGCATGGTAGTAGATATTGGCGGCGGAACAACCGAAGTCGCAGTGCTCTCTCTTGGCGGGATCGTTTGCGCTTTTTCTGTGCGTGTTGGCGGGGACAAAATGGATGAGGCGATTATCAACTATATCCGCCGTTCCCACAACTTGCTAATTGGTGAGGCGACAGCAGAGCGCATTAAACAAAACATAGGGGCGGCGTGTATAAACAAGGATAGCTACAACATTAAGATGTCTATCAAAGGGAGGAGCTTAGCGAACGGCGTCCCGCAGGAAATAGAGATTAGCCAGGCGCAAATAGCTGAATCCCTGTTTGAAGTAGTCGCGGCCATTGCTGAGGGCGTTAAGAATGCTTTGGAAAATACGGCTCCTGAGCTTTCTGCCGATATCGTGGATAGAGGGATTGTTATGACCGGAGGCGGGGCGCTGCTGGCGGGCCTTGCCGGCGTGATTAATCAAGCGACAGGGGTTCCTGTAACGGTTTCCGATAAAGCACTGCATTGCGTAGTTCTGGGGACTGGAAGAGTTTTAGAGGAGTCTGACTTGTTCAAGGGTGTTTTGGCAAGTATGTACTAACGAATATGTGTTAATATGTAAATGGGAGATGGAGGAAAAATGTCTGAAAAATTTACGACGGCCCTTATTACTGGGGCTACTGGCGATATAGGGAAAGCGATTACGAAAGTTTTTGTGCGTAATGGCTTCACAAAGATCGCAATTTCTGGGATAGAGTGGGATATTTTGCAGGAAATGGTTAAGGAGTATGCGTTGCAGGGATGTGAGTTGTTCCCGCTAGAAAGTAATCTTATGCAATCAGGAGCGGCAGAGCAGCTTTTTCAAAGCGCAGAGCAGGCGCTAGGGGGGGTTGATGTTCTCGTGAACAATGCCGGTATCACAAAGGACAACCTGATACTAAGGATGTCTGATAGCGACTGGGAGTCCGTTCTAAGGGTTAATTTGGATGCATGTTTTAGGCTTTGCCGTGCCGCCTCCATCGCGATGATCGCACAACGTAAAGGGCGGATTATTAATATGGCATCTGTTGTTGCGTATATGGGAAACATGGGGCAGGCGAATTACTGCGCGACAAAGGCCGGGCTGGTCGGGATGTCCAAGGCCCTAGCGCAAGAGGTAGCAGCGCGCAACGTCACGGTAAATTGCGTGGCGCCAGGGTTTATCGATTCTGCAATGACTAAGAACTTGCCGGAAAAAGTGAAGGAGCGGCTGCTGGCTATTACGCCGATGAAGCGAATGGGGACGCCGGATGAAGTTGCGGAAGTTGTCGGATTCCTGGCGTCCGAGGCTTCTTCATATATTACTGGGTCGACTATACATGTAAATGGGGGGTTATATTTGTTATAGCCTGAGAGTGTAAAACAAAATACAAATGGAGTTGTTATGAAAAAGAATAATCAACGTGGTTCTGGAAGGCGGACGCCAAGGCCCGTAAAAGTAGAGTTTTTTGCACAGTCCACAGATTTGAGCAAGCAGCACGCTACTGGCGCGGCGTCAGGGGAACCGCAGAAGAAGGCAGACGAGGAGCGCGTAAGAAATTCCGTGCTACTGCCCAAAACGGACTTTCCAATGAAAGCAAATTTACAGAAAAAAGAACCGGAGATTTTGGATTTTTGGGCAAGTATTAACATTTACAAAAGATTGCGGGCCCAATCGAAAGGAAGAAAAAAGTTCGTGCTGCACTATGGCCCGCCGTATGCAAATGGCGCGATACATACTGGGCATGCCCTAACGGAATGCCTGAAGGATGTAGTCAACAAAACCAAACAGATGAGTGGCTTTGACGCGCCGCTTGTTCCTGGGTGGGATTGTCACGGCCTGCCTATCGAGTGGAAGATAGAGGAGGAATTGCGAAAAAGTGGTAAAAACAAGGATAATGTTCCCGTTATTGATTTTATCGGGCTGTGCCGCGATTTTGCTAATAAATGGATACAATTGCAGCGTGAAGGGCTTATGCGATTTGGTATCTGCGCGGATTGGGACGATTTTTACAGTACAATGTATTATCAAAGTGAAGGAGACATTGTCGCCCAGTGTTTAAAGCTTTTTATGCTTGGATATATTTACCGTGGAAAAAAGCCAGTAATATGGTCCGTTGTTGAGCAAACAGCTTTAGCGGAGGCAGAAGTAGAATACCAAGACCATACTAGCGATGCTGTTTACGTAATGTTTCCTATCAAATCAAGTAATATTGAGACGCTGATTGGGGGGTATGCTGTTATTTGGACTACCACGCCGTGGACACTGCCAGCGAACCGTGCAATTTGCTTTCATGAGGACGCAACGTACTGTTTGATTCTGGTAGAAAAAGTGGATGTTGCGCACGGAGAGTCATCAAGTGCTATCCTTGGCAAGAAATTACTGATTGCCAAGGATTTATGCGAGGATTTCTGCAAAAAAGCCCGTATAGTGAACTTTACGGTCGTAAAAGATATGATGGGTAAGGATTTAAATGGGACGGTTTGTCGGCATCCTTTCTCCAAGAGCGCAAGGCTTACCGAGGGCGACAGGCAATCCGCGCTTAACTACGATTTTGATGTCCCGCTGATTTTTGGAAGTCATGTTACGGTAGATGCTGGTACAGGTTTGGTGCATACCGCCCCAGGTCACGGGCTTGAGGACTTCCTGGTTTGGAAGGGTTTTATTCCCGATGTAGTTGAAGGCGATGGGCGCTACGCTAGCAATTTGCCGCTTTTTGCGAGGAAGCACATATTTAAGGTGGCCGACGACGTCATAGACGTTTTGCGCGAGGTTGAGTGCCTTGCTGCCGCGGATAAAATTTCGCACAGTTACCCGCATTCGTGGCGTTCTAAATCGCCGTTGATATACCGCCTTACGTCGCAGTGGTTTTTCGATTTTGGAAAGATTCGTGATGCCACGCTAGCCGAGCTGGAGAATGTAAAGTGGTACCCAAAGCAAAGCATTAATAGGATTCGTGGGATGGTGGAGTCTCGGCCAGATTGGTGCCTTTCTCGGCAGCGCGTTTGGGGAGTTCCTATCGCCCTATTTGTGCACAAAGAAAGCAAAGAGCCGCTGAGGGACGAAGCTGTAAATAGCAAGATAGTAGAGACCATCAAAAAGGAGGGGATTGAGGCCTGGTACAAGTATGATGTTGCATTTTTTATTGGACAGGAAAGGGCCCCAGAGTACGAAAAGGTGTTTGATACGCTCGATGTGTGGTTCGACAGCGCTTGTACTAACCAATTCGTCTTACGGCAAAGAGAGGAGCTTGACTGGCCGGCGGATTTGTATTTGGAAGGGAATGACCAGCATAGAGGGTGGTTCCAATCGTCCCTAATTGAATCTATGGCAATAAACGGCAAGGCCCCATATAAGAACGTAATGTCGCACGGGTTTATTTTGGACCAAGAAGGCCGTAAAATGTCTAAATCGCTTGGGAATGTTATTTCCTGCGACGATTTGATCAAAAAGTATGGTGCTGATGTTACCCGCCTTTGGATTGTGAGTACTGACAATTCGGAAGATGTCCGTATCGGTGAAGAAATTATGAAGCGCCAGGAGGACGTTTATCGGCGCTTTAGGAATACTTTAAGGTACCTTTTAGGCGCATTGCATGACTTCGAAAAAACAGAGGAAGTCGCATACGAGGAGTTGCCAGAGCTTGATAAGTACATTTTGCACCTTGTTAACGAGTTAAACGAAAATCATAAAAAACGCATAGAAAAATTTGATTTTTCTAATTTTTACAGCGATTTGCACGTTTTTTGCATTAATGACCTTTCTGCGTTTTATTTCGATATTAGGAAGGATGTTTTATACTGCGATGCCAAAGATTCCTTGAAGCGACGGGCGACGCGGACGGTTATGAATATCTTATTCGAATACATTGTGCGGTGGCTCGCCCCGGTCACAAGCTTTACAGCGGAAGAAGCCTGGCTAACATTTCATAAAGGCGACGCTAAAGGCAGCGAAAGCGTGCACGAACAGCTATTTTTCCCAGTAAGGAACGAGTGGAAGAATGAAGAGCTTAATGAAAAGTGGGAGAGGGTCCGTTTGATCCGAAGAGTAGTAACAAGTGCGGTAGAACAGGAGAGGGTGGCTAAGACGATTTCCGCAAGCCTACAAGCAAGTGTGGTACTATTCGTAGAGAAAAAGGATGCCAAGCTTCTTAACGGCGTTGATATGAGCGAAATCGCCATCGTATCGCATTTTTCTATTATTGTGGCAAAGCCTAATGCTGGGGCCGTAACGCTTGACGAATTGCCTGATGTAGGCGCAGTTGTTACACATGCTCGCGGAAAGAAATGCCAAAGGTGCTGGAAAGTCGTAGAGGACTTATCGGAAGAGGCGCTGTGTAAGCGGTGCTTTGATGTTTATTCTACAGTGCAATGAATGTTTACGGGTTCAGTAAGGATTTTTTGAAATGTTTGAATAGTAAATTTATAGTATTACACTTCCCTTTTGTTTTAGGTTGTGTAGCTGTTATTTCAGCGCTAGCAACCTATTCTGTTATCAGCTACGGGGGGGTTTCCTTGGCGCAAAGGACGTCTATTGTGACGCCTTTTGTCATCTTTGACGCCATTATAATCACCCTTTTAACTATAGTTATAGCGCAAAAGATAATCTGGATTTTCAAAGAGCATAAGCGCGGCGCGATTGGAGCGCACCTGCATATGACTATAATTAGTCTATTCTCTTTGGTTACTATGGCGCCGTCCATTGTAGTTGCTTTATTAGCAGTTACATTTTTCAAATCAGGTGTTTCTATTTGGTTCAGTCAGCCGGTAAAGGATACATTAAACGATGCGAACGTTGTTGCTGAATTGTATTTGCAGGAGCATATGCGCAGTATTCGCGTTGACGCTGTATTTATTGCCGACAGAGTAAAGCATTTAGCTTTTGAATACGATTTATTCACAGAACGCGATAAAAGGGCATTCCAAAAGGACCTCGATTCCCTTGTGGATCAGCAAAATCTCGATGAAGCGCTTGTTCTGGTCGTTAATAAAGCGTCTAGAGGTATGGCGTATGTTGGTTCTTCCCTCTCATTTTCATTAGAATTAGCAGTCGCTAATATGACAGACTCCGATGATTTGGATATTGCAAGCGACGGTGACGTTGTTGTTAAGGAAAATCAGGGGGTTATGCAAGCTCTAACGCACGTAGAGTCCGATTTGCAGGACCTTATTATGTATTTATGGGTAGGTAAAGAAATCGACAAAAACATTTTGAAATACGTTACCAGGGCGCGGGATTCAACGAAATATTATAACGAGCTCCTAGCCAATCATCAGCAATTCCAATTAGTGCTTATTACTTTATTCGCATTATCATCGTTATTGCTATTATTGGTTTCTATTTGGGTTGGATTGTTTTTAGCGAACGTTTTAGTTGATCCAATTTCTAAATTGATATCAGCGGCTGATAGCGTTAGTAACGGGGACCTTTCAGTAAGGATTTCTGGCGTGTCGGTAAAGAATGAATTAAAAAATCTTGTGCAGTCTTTCAATCGCATGACAGAAAGGTTAGAGCGGCAAAACAAAGACCTGATTATCAGCGAAAAGAAGTCCGCTTGGTCGGATATCGCAAGAAAAATCGCACATGAAGTCAAGAACCCGCTAACGCCAATCCAATTATCAGCGGAGAGACTAAAAAGAAGATACAGTAAAGAAATAAAGAGTGACCCCGTTACTTTCGAAAAGTGCATAGATACAATTGTGCGGCAAGTATCGCATATCGAAAACTTAATCAACGAGTTTTCTGCTTTTGCGAGGATGCCCGAGGCCGTCTTCGCCACCGTAGATTTGACGCAATTAATCCGTGATTCCGTATTCTTGCAAAAGCAGGCATTCCCGGATATTTTATACCAGCTGGAATTCCCACAAAAAACGATTCTGTGGAATTGCGACGGTCAGCAAATGCTGCAAGTCCTTACGAATATTCTACAAAATGCGGCGAATGCGATATCAGAGGGGGCGGAGCACAAAAATGGAAAAATTACTATATTTATTTATCAATTTGAAGGTTATATTAATATAGTGATTGAGGATAACGGTCCAGGCTTTCCGAAAGAAAATAGGGAGCGTCTGTTTGAGCCGTATTATACTACGCGGAAAAGTGGGACGGGACTAGGAATGGCTATTGTGCTAAGAATTATTACGGAGCATTTTGGAACTATGGAATTAAAGGATGCTGTGGAGCACAGTGGCGCTAGAGTGGAAATAATGCTTCCAAGGATTGATAACGCGGACTTTAAGAGCGAGCAGGGGGACGGTAGCGAACATGTTTGTTGACGTAATCGTAGTGGATGATGAGTCCGACATTTGCGACTTGGTTTGCGGGATCCTGGCTGACGAGGGCTTCCAGACAAGGGCCGCCGCAAATGGCGTAGAAGCGATTAGTGCCATCAAGGATAGGCAACCAAATTTGGTACTTTTGGATGTTTGGCTTGGGGATGGCTCGCGCGATGGTATGAATCTTTTGGAAGTTATAAAAAGGGACCACCCGTACGTTCCAGTCATTATGATGAGTGGACACGGAACGGTTGAAACCGCAGTGACTGCTATAAAGCTAGGGGCGTACGATTTTATAGAAAAGCCGTTTCAAACGGAAAAATTACTGGTAACCATTACGCGGGCGTTAGAGGCGGCGCGGCTGAAACGCGAAAATAGTGAGTTTAAAACGAAAAGCCCGCTGCTGACGTCGTTGATCGGAGCGTCACAGGAAATACAAAATGTGAAGCAAACGATTGATTCCGTGGCAGCTACTGCGGCTAGGGTGTTTTTGCACGGCCCAATTGGGTGTGATAGGGTGGCTATTGCTAGGTATATCCATGATAACTCCTTGCACCCTGAAGGGCCGTTTTTTTCTATCAATTGTGCGTCATTACCGGTACAACATGTAGAAATTGAGCTGTTTGGGATTGAAACGCTAGAGCAAGAAAAGGATGCCCCCCGCAAAATAGGGTTACTAGAGCATGCAAACGGCGGCACGATATTCATTGATGAAGTGTCATTTTTGTCGCCCTCCGCCCAAGCAAGGCTTGCCCAATTTCTCATGGCCAAATCTTTCACAAGGATAGGAGGAAGCCACCTTATCGACGTAGATGTTCGCGTAATTTGCGGCTCAAGTATTAGCGCAGACGAATTTGCTGCAAGTACTTCTTTTAAGCAAGATTTATACTACAGGATGAGCGTAGTCTCCGCCAATATTCCGTCTTTATCTGAAAGGGCGCAGGATATACCATTGCTAGCTAAGCAATTTATGTCAACGCTCGCTGCGGCCAGAAATACTACCGAGAAGTTTTTTAGCGTAGAGGCAATATCAGTTTTAGAATCGTACCCATGGCCCGGCGATATTCAGCAATTAAAAAACGTTATAGAGTGGGTTTTGATCATGAATTCAGACCAAAAGAAAAATACAATAGAGGTAGAGGATTTGCCGCCTGAAATAATTCAAGGCAATGCTTTTGCGCGGGCGTGGAACGCTAGGTCAGCTCAAATCGCTACTATGCCAATGAAGGAGGCTAGGGAAGCATTTGAACGGGACTACCTGGCAGCACAATTAAGGCGGTTTAATGGGCACGTTTCGCAAACAGCAAAGTTTATAGGTCTAGATCGGGCTTCTTTGCATAGAAAACTGAAGTCTATGGGTCTAACGAATGACGACGATGGGATGTAATGAACATACTGATTTTGGGAGCTGGGCAAGTCGGATGCAATATCGCCGAATCTCTCGTTTCCCTCGAAAACCACATTACGATTATTGATAACGACGATAGGAAGTTGGCAAAAATCACGGAGCGGCTTGATATCCAGCCTATTTTAGGGCATGCCGCCCACCCGAACGTTTTAGAAAGGGCTGGTGCCAAGAAGACTGACGTGCTTATTGCCGTTACCAATGTGGACGAAATAAATATTGTGTCATGCGAGATTGCTCACGCGCTATTTGCGGTCCCAGTGAAGATTGCCCGCATTCGGGATCAAAATTACTTCCAGGAAGAGCACAAATCTTTTATTTTCCGCGAAGATAATATCTCTATAGATTACGTTATTTCTCCAGAAGTAGAGATATCGAAAATAATTAGCCAGGGGCTGCAGATTGGCGGGTCGTCGAGTGTTATAGACATTTTTGATGATGCAAAGCTCATTAACGTGCGCTGTACGGAGCATTCCCCGGTGGTTAATACACCGCTGAAACTGCTGTTTAATTTGTTTCCTGACCTTGATATATCAATTGTCGCCATCCAAAGGGCTGGCCAGACCATTATCCCGCACCAACAGGACGTCATACAAAAAAATGATAGGGTGTACCTTATCGCGCGTAAAAGCCAGATTCTTGAAGCTATATCTGCGTTTGGCAACTTGGAACAACCTCAAAAAAGTATAATCATTGGTGGAGGGGGGAATATCGGCAAATGGCTAGCAGTCGAAATAGAAAAAACGCAGCCGGCATTGGATTTAAAAATTATCGAAAAAAGTACTGAGCAAATAGAGGTCATCGCGAATTTTTTGAAAAAAGCGGACCTTTTGCTGGGGGATACTTGTAGCCAAGAGATCCTGCAGGGCGCTGGTATTGAAAAGTGCGATACATTTATAGCGGTTACTAATGATGACAAAACTAATATTCTGTCGGCTTTGCTGGCGAAGTATTACAAAGTTAAGAACGTGATGGTATTACTTAGCGATAAAAAATTATTCCAATTTGCGTCGTCTCTTGGGATAGATTCGATTATCGATCCTAATGCCATAACAGTATCCACCATTTTGAGTCATACCAAACAAAACAGGATAAAGGCGCTGCATTCTATCGATAGCTGTGTAGAAATCGTCGAGATTTTTGTGGAAGATACAAGCAATATCGTCGGCTTATCAACAACATATGATATTTTGATCCCGGGGCAAATTATTGTTGCCGCGCTGAAACGCGGGGATGAATTGATCCTATACCCGGACAATTTCACTATCACCGCCTACGACAAGCTTATTATTGCTGTAACGAAGGATACAGTCTATAAAGTAAAAAAGATCGTTTTAGATCATTCTTCGTATTAAGGGAAGGGTTAGAGTGTTTATGGACAACGGCAAGGAGGGATTTTGAAAAAGAAGAATTATGGAGCTAGTGATATGAAAGTCAATAATCAACGGCTTTTTCGGCCGCTGAAGCTTGGCCTTAATAATAGTGTTTTTATCTTTATCATTAGTTCTTTCCTTTTGTTCGTTTATGCAGTAAAGCACGAGAACATCACCTTTTTTATATTTGATAAAATTAATGCGTTGCTTTTATGTGTGGAAACGCCTGTGACTTTCATAAAAAATCAAATAGCTCGGGTTGCTGGTTTCGTCAAAGACAAAGAAGAACTATTGGATGAAATAGAAAAATTGAAACAAACAATTATTACATATAAAAAGCATGGCCTCGTTTATAAGAATATTTCGCGCGAGAATGAATACTTGACCTCTATCCTGCCCCTCATTAAAGCCCTAAATGTAAAAACCATAACAGTCGTGCAAAAACCTGCCCCAGCACAACCATTTGTCTCAATATCTTCGTTGTCTGAGGAGTTTGTTGATACGGTTGCTGTTGGGAATGCTGTGCTATCGGAGCATGGATTGTTTGGGCGAGTAATTGCTAAAAATGGTGACAAGGTAATGATTTTATTAGCAACACACTTGCAGTCCAGGATCCCCATTGTGTCGACACAAAGCAAGAAGAGGGCCGTGTTATTCGGAAAAAACAATAATTATTTGAAGATAAAGTACGTTGATGGCGGGGGCGAAGAGCTCAGCAAGTCCAGCAAGCTCCAGGCAACTAAAGGAAGGGGCGAAAACGATGGCCCCCCCTTTTTTGAGGATGAAAAGCAAAAAGACGGTTTCATTAATGGGGAAATCTTGGAAACAAGCGATGAGGGCGGCTTTTTTCCTAAATCTATTCCAGTTGCAAGGATTGAAAAAGACAATAACGGCAACATCCGAGCGAAGTGGCTTTGCTCTGATGAACCAAGTGCTTTTATAACTATTGCTATTTATCGGTAGGCTAATATCAAATTGTAATTTGCGGCTTGTTTTCTCACCATGCAATAAAACCCGCACCATGCCTTAACTTTTATACTGCGGGGGGAGAGAAATCTCCTTCCCTCCTACTTTTTAAAAACATGGGCATTATAGGGATCTCGGCCACACACACAACTTGTAGAGTGTTAAAGGTTGGTTGCTTGGCGATCTACCACAAGAGCAGGCAGCAGCGCTGTACTTCTTAATTTTCTGGGCAGCTCTGATGTGGTGACGCCTGTATCCCTGAGTTTTCTAAGGGTTTGAGGTGGTGCTGGCTGTACCACCTGGATTTCTGGGGGGGTGAGGTGGCACTGACTATATGCCTTGGATTCTGGGGGGGGTGATCGGCGGCACCTGTATCCCCTGGATTTCTGGGGGGTCTGAGCGAGCAGCACCTGTATCCCTGAATTCCTTGGGGTTTCAAGTATTCGCAAAGTATTAACGATTCCTTAACCTTTTTGTGATATCCTTTAAATGGGGGGCCATCCCTAGCCCCCGCCCACCCCAGGGGCCGGGCCATAGCTGTCGTGATCTATATTTTTATAGTGCCACACAAAAGGTTAAGAAGTCAACCTGTTTTCAGTTAATAATGTATGAAAAATGAAAATAAATATTTGGGGTGAGAGTACATATACTTTGGGGAGAAGAATTGCTGAGGAGTTCCCCTACTTCAGTTAAAAATGAAAATAAATAT
>JAIRNU010000072.1 GCA_031257945.1 Holosporales bacterium | reverse complement strand
CCGAGGCAGCCTAAACAAATTTGACGCTGAATGACATAGCTGGGAGCCGGATGCCTTAATAGGGCACGTCCGGTTCTGAAGAGGGGCGGCAGCGGAAACGCTAGCCGTCTACTCTCGTGTAGTAACACATTTTTTTTCTTTTTTTAGGCGTACCTCCAGGGCCATTTAGTTCTAGCATAAACACGGCAGAAAGCCTCACCATTTAGTTCTGACTGGTTGCTGAATTTCTACCAGCTCTGAGGGAGAACTAAAAGGCCCTGGCGTACCTCAAGCTCTGCACGATCTGCTTCACTGAGAAAATTTTTCATAATATTGCCATTAATTACACTCTAAGTGGTATATAGTATAAGACAGTATACGCGTCAAGAGGGAAAATTAGGAGTCATTTACTATACATCCTGTTGCAGAGCATCCTACAATGCCTGTGGAAGAGGAGGCGCCACATCCTGTTGCAAATCATCCTACCACGCCTGTGGAAGAGGAGCCTTCTGGTAATGAATCTGCGGATGAAGCGGATGAAGAAGATTTAGCATTCTGGTGATATATACATAACTGCAAAAATTTGCAGATTCGTCGATCCGATGCCCGATTTGAATGGTACGTTTCCGCGGCTCGGCGTTCGCGCTTCCTCAACGAGTCGCATTGGCCCCGCTTATTTACTTTCACGCTCAATTTTTAAGCCAGGTAGCCCTACTCTTTTGTCTTCTTCAAACTCTTTAAGTGCAGCTTTTTCCCATTTATAACGACGCGCTTTGGGAACAGCCTCTTTTTGAGACTTATCAGGTCCTTTTTAAATTGTCCTACCGCGTAGCCAAACGTATACCGCACCATCGTATGCGGGGAAAGTTTTTCTTTCCTCTTGAAAAGCCGATTGATTCGCCGGCCTAGTTTTAACCAAAGAGGGCTAAAACCAAGCGATAGCACGGTCAAGGAAATCAAGCATTTTTGCGCAAAAACGAAGGACTCATTGTCTTGCCGGTCCAAAATGATAGTTAACAAGAAAACAAACTCCCCCAATTGGGCCAAAGCAATGCCAATAAATGATGCATGTGCGATACCTATCTTTAAAAACCGCAGTATATAAATATTGGTTAATGTTTTAATAAACGTAAATGTTATAAGAATTACGGAAATAAGAAAAACGTGCTTCCACACAAATTGCAGGTCAAGTAATATCCCAATAGAAACGAAAAACACCATTAAGAGCAGCTTTTGAATAGGATGTATACTTTCGACCAATAAATTATTGTTCCCGCTTATGTTCCCTATTGTTAAGCCAGCAAGGAACGCTCCATAAGGAGCTGTAACACCTATCCCGCCGGCAATCGCTGCTGCAATAAAGCATATGGATAAGCTGGCCAACATGTATAGGTCCTTGTTGTCGCCAAGTATCGTCCTTATGTTAAAGCTCGAAACTGGTCTGTTGTTTAAGTACGAAATAAGTATCGCCATGAAACCCAGCGCCACCACAATTTTAGCAAATAATGTCCAGTCGTGGCTTCCGCTAACGAGCGCCTGCAACGTCAATATCATAGGGATAACGGCGATATCTTGGGCGATCAAAATCCCAACAGTCAGGCTCGTTACACTTGACTTTGTCATGTTTATGCCTTCTAGCAGGTTCATAACTACTGCGGTCGAGGAAAGGGCCGCCACAAAGCCAAGTGCTATGGTAAAATATACCGGCCAATCGAAAAAAAGCGAAAGGAGGGCGCTGGCTGTGAGGCCGAAAGCCATTTGCAATATCACGCATAGGCTGGAAACGAACAAGTGCTTCCTAAACGTTTTGATGTTCAGTTCCATGCCAATGACAAACAAAAGCAGTAAGACGCCAAGCTCTGCGAATAAACTAACCTGCTCCCTTGATTCTATTAGGCCTAAGCAAGAAGGGCCCACAACGACGCCTGTCAGCACGTATGCAAGGACAGACGGCTGCTTTAACCGGAAAAACAAAATGCCCCCAGTCAGCGCAATAAACGCAACAATTGCGATCTGCATAATTGTGATATCTTCTGGAGCCACAGTAGTACCAAAACCGCCAAGCATAGCTGAAGACTAAGAGATTCACGTGAATTAATCAAGGCAAAACTCAATACCCTGATTTGCGCTAGTGGCCCAGGGCCATTTAGTTCTAGCATAAACACGGCAGAAAGCCTCACCATTTAGTTCTGACTGGTTGCTGAATTTCTACCAGCTCTGAGGGAGAACTAAAAGGCCCTGCCTAGTGGCCTGAAACTTTTGGGCCCATTAATATGCCAAACGCAACACTACGTATCTGACGACCACCGTCCTAGATGAAAGTTATTCCCTAAGGTCACCCAGATAAGCTAATCTCCTTATAGATAGTAACCTGTAATTCCCGGAACGTTTTGTAACCACTTCTGTCCAGCTTAATTTTTACCATCTTCAAAACTCTTCTGCATCTTTTTTAATTATATTTTTACCATTGTATCCTCACTCTGTTTTTAATATACTGTGGTTAGCTAAATTTTAACCACAAATGCCCGTCAGTGTGCAACATTGAGTAATAGCTTCATATACTATTAACGAGGACTCAGTGGTTGCTCTTTTCGAACAAATACGTCAGAAATTCGGGGAAAATAAGGCTAAAATACATGTGTTTTCTGACAACGGCGGATATTTCCGCACAGAGAAAGTAAAGGCGGCGGCTGGACAGTTGAACATAGAACAGCACTTTATTCCAACGTATAGCCCGAATTTAAATCCAATAGAGAGGGGGTGGAAAGTCCAGAACAAGTACGTTCGCAACAATATCTTCTTCAAGTCGCCAACGGATTTTCGAGCCGCGTTGCGGAACTTTGCGGAAAAGATATGGCCGGAGATTTGTAACACGCTGACAACGTGGGTCAATGATAATTTAGGGGTAATTGCCCAAGAGCCGGCGGCATAATTTATCAAACCAAGTATAGTGCGAATTCGTGTACTTTTTTTACGGGAGAACTGTATTTAAAGCAGGCGCGTCTATACTTGAGCGAAAACCACAAATTAAACGCTTGACTATAAGATGGATTTGCCGCGCATTTGGGTATTTATCTCGTATTTTTTGTAAAAAACTTTTCATTGATTCTGAGTTTATTGTATCAAAACTAGCTGTCGTTAATTCCATTTCTGTTAAATCTGTTGCTCCGGTTATTCATTCTAATGCGCGAAGCCGTAGTTTCGATCGTTTTATCTGTTCCTTTTTGAACCAGGAAGGCAAAGACACGGGAACGGCGCGTTTTCAGGAAGGAAACACGACTGTTGTTGCGAATTTTCGCAAAAAGGTCGATTGGGATCAGGACGAGTTGGCGAAAATTTTGGCAGAACATCCGGAATATAAAGATGAAATTAAGTGCGTTTTGTCATTAGAAGAACGCAAGTACAACAACTGGCCGGAGAATTTACAAAAAATATTCGAGCCAGCGAG
>JAIRNU010000041.1 GCA_031257945.1 Holosporales bacterium | reverse complement strand
TCGCGGGAAAATTCGTTTATTGGAAGGTCGTAAATATCGGAGAGATTAGAGTTAGTTAAATCGAAGTAAAGAGTGTTGTTAATACTTGAAAGTGCTGGATTCCCTGAGAAATTTGAGGGAGAGGGGGGGGGGGGGGGTAAGACTGCTAATAAACTGGCCACGTAGGGGCCTAAATTCGCGCTCTGAGCCACTTCGTTTGGAAATTTAATGATAAACTTCTCGATAGAAGAAAGGTCTAGCCCAGCCCACTCTAACGCGCTTAGAAAGCATGGTACGTTTTGCGGCTGTGTTACTGTTAGCTCAAGTATAGATGGTGTTAAGCCGTCAAGAGGAGTACCAACAAAGGTCGTCGTGTCTTCAAAGCCGAGTGTTGTTAACCCAGAACAATCAGTAAAAGCTCCGTCTACTACTGATCCAACATTCGATAAAATGACGCCTTTAAGTTGTTTGAAAAGCGTATTAAAGGAGCTATCAACTGTTGTGATGTGAGGGAACGACAGAACCCAAGGCAAGTTGCCTGTTTTGTTGATAGTACGTAGATTGGTTTCGGGTATTTCGGTATTGCTAAAGTCAAGGAATCCGCGGCCATTTTTACTAACCAAAGAACTTAATAGCCCGTAATCACTACTATTCATTGCTAAAATCTCGTTGATATAGCCGGTGTTTACTACATGCTTTATTGAATCGCTAATTCTTACATTAAGGTTTTTGAAAGAACCGCCAGAAATTGAGCTCTTTTTTAAAGCTCTTTTGACGTTATTAAGCCGGCTATAGCACGTTATATCAAGCGTTTCCACATACCATAGGGAACTAATGGCAGAAGCATGGTTTGCATGGACATCTGACATTGATATTTTTTTCAGTCCGCCATTAGTAAAGTGAAAATCTCTGACAATAACGGTGTACTCTAAAAAATGTGTAAAGTGCGGAATATCGAGAAAGGATAATCCAGTATACAAAAGCGAGTAGTTCCTGAGGAATTTCAACGAATTTGGCAGTTTAAGCGAATTAAGCCCTGTGCAATTGTAAAAAGCATAGTATCCTACGCTTTCAACGGATGGTAGATCAATTGATCGCATCGTATAATCAGCAGAAGATGTCCCTTTAAATGCCTCTCTCCGAACATGCTTCAACCCCGGCACAGAAAGGGAAAGTAGGTTGTTTTTCCATGGTCGGGGCGTTGGATATGGGAGCTTTTTCATGGGGATATTAATGTGGGTAGCACTTGGTAATAACGCAATGGCTTTTTGGCAGAGGGTTTCCGTGGCATCTTCATCACAAGATAACTCTACTCCGCTAATACTTCCGCCATCATACCTATACATCAAAAACGGCAGTATATTTGGATGAACAACTACATTCTCCAATATCCTATTAACACCCTGAAGCGTATACCGTTCATTAGAACCAATCCCAAAAGTATTCGTCATAACACCTGGTGCTCCTCCACCCAGATATTCCAGTGCGCTATTGCCATTCTTAATAATTCCCTCGCATAACTGCCTTACCGCTGGCAGCGGTAACTCGTTGACCTCTGTGTCAACTTCAGCACACCCCACAGAACCTTGCCACAAAACCGCGGCAATCAGCCCAATCTTCAAAATATTCATAGCTAAACCACTATTTTAAAACCTACCCAAGCAAAGGATAGTAAATAGAGGTTAATAAAGAATTTACGGAGGGCACCGTCCCTTACAAAAGTTAGTACCTTTTCATCCAGTACAACCCCACCCCAGATAAGCTTTTATCAGTGCTTACGCTGGCCTCTAAACCTAACTGCGAGGTCACATCCAAGCGCACAGTCATTTTACTATTTGCTTTAGACGAAAAATTTTGATCCAAGTACACGCGGGCATTTTTTAGTTGCTTGCCAAGACGGACAGACTGCACCGTTTCTCCATTGGAAAAATCCTGTTGCTCCACAACCTCTAAAGAATCCAATCCAACGGATCTCCTGATTTTATCGAAAAATCTTAGGGGGTTGTCCTGCAGCATTTGCGAAGAGAACGCCTTTATTTGCCTTTTTTGCGTTAGAGTTAGCTCGTTTGCCCCCTGCTTAAACAACAAAAGCGACAGGATGGCTTCATTGGATAACGGCGGGGTAGAGCGCAACGAGAATTTTATATCAGTTGACTGGCCGTATACATCCGCAAAAATGCTAGTGTTATTTATTTTGGTGTGCATGGTAACGTTGATTAATGGGTTGTTTTTGTGCGCTGCGTCGTACTTTACCTTGCCCGCCTGCGCTTTCATAATACGGCCGAAGAGATTGTATGTATTGGTCTTTTGCTCGTCAAAGTATAATTCACCCACTAAATATGGGGAGCGAAGGGGCCCCTCCGCCACGACTTTCCCTTTTAAAAAGCACCGCAGGCCATTATCCCCCGTAACTAGGACTGTCCCCGTTCTTAATGTAATGTTAAGGCCAAATCTGCGGGGGTTTATGGCGTCTGCTGCGGTTTTTTCAGCTGTTTTCGTGTTTTTTACGTCTTTCCCCTTTAATTTTACATCAAAGATTACTGGCTCAGTTGTTAGATTAGAAAGATTAATCAGCATAGGGTCAACGACAACGTTCCCAGTCATTACTGGCTTTTCTGACTCCCCATGAATTGGTCCATTTATTTTAGCGTCTCCAGTTACGCGGGCCTTTACAACATCGCCAAAAGTCGCCTGGAAATAATTGCATTGTATATTTATATTTAACTGCGGGGCCAACTTCCCATCAAAGAACAGAGCAATATCGCCGTTCCCGCTTGCCGTTCCTTGCAGAGGCTTTGCTTTCTCGCCGCCTCCCCTTTTGCTAACACTTGTCCCGTCAGTAAAGTAGATGGAGTCTATTTTGATCGCATGTTTATATCCGACTGCATTCATCGTTACGTCTTTAAGTACTATACCATTACTGATATTTTCATAATATCCATTCGTTAGTGTCATTGCTCCCGATACCACAGGGATACCACTACCAGAAATTGACAAATCCGTAGTAACAATCCCGTCTATTATATCACCATTCCCTAATAGTCTGGATAGCGGAAGCAGCGACATCTTCCCCTTTATTTTTCCGGCTATTTCCATATTATGCTTATTATATACCTTCTCGCATAGGCCACTAGACAGCGGAGTTATGGTGAGGTCTATGTTGGTGACGTTTTTGCCGGTTATTATTTTTACTTTTTGAAAACATACATTTATGTTCTGGGGGCCTTTTTCCATAGCAATCCCGCCGCTAACCGCCATGTCAAATGTTTTCACCAAAAGCCCCTGATTTTTCCACGAAACAATCTGTTTGCGCTCAAAAGATGATTTTACGGAAAGATTAATATATGGGGTCAGCCCCCGTAATACCATGTTCCCAGTTATATAATATGTCCCAAAATACAGTACATTTTTTTTATTCTGCGTATGTAGGCAAATTGGACTGGCTGTAATTTTAAATACTTGGCCTCCGGGATCCTGTTTTAATAAGTCTGCACTGCGAGGAGGCGCTTTTTGGATGGTTTTAGGCGGCATTACGGAGGATATCGTAGGCATTATAGACACCTTTATAGCATCATAAAGAATAGAACACCCGGAAATTTGCTTGGTTTGCAGGTTTATTTCCGTTGCTCCTTGTAAATTAAAGGCTTTGTTATTGAGCCTCCCATGGAGGTCTTTGATACTGATAGTCAGCGGTAATGAAATGGTCCCCTCGCAGTAGACAGCGTTTTTAGGCGGCGCCTTTGGGGGCTTTTGTAACCCCCGTCTCTGTGCGGCCGGTACCTCTGTGCAATCATTATACCGCGCGGTAAAATCTATTTTGTCTTCTTTAAATATAAACTGTCCAGCTCCAATTTTAAATTCTTCGCTGATAGTCTTGTTATTAGGCAAAACATATAATGGCGGCAAAGACCCAGCCGGCTCTACTGAGTATACTTCAACGCCCGTATCTCTATTGGACAAAACCGTGGCGACAATCAAGCTTTTACTATTGTTTGCCACGATAGAGATTTTCGCGAAATCATGGGGAGCAGGGACTGGCGGTGCACTACCAATAAAGGCTTGAATGAAATTTGGGATCTCATTGATTTTAAAAACAGCGCAGACATTGCTACTACGTAGAGCATCAAATTTATTATTCAAAACTTTTGCGTTTACTTTGATATCTGTCTGATTTATTAAAAACATTCCGTCGGTATCAATATTCAAAATATTCCCGTCAGCCACCTTTTCCTGTGCTGTACCGGCGTTTTTATACTTAGATAAAAAGCAAAAGGAAATGCTGTCCTCCTTCATTTTGACGGTTTTTACTTGTACAAAAACGCTATGATTATCGCTTTTGATTTCGCCATCAAGAAAAGGCTCGTTTTTATCCCAGATATTCCTAGCCATACAAGAAAGGCGCACCTCGAGCGGGGAGCCCGTACTTTTTATCGATTCTATCTTTATGGTACCAAGTAGTGCGAGCCAGCTATTCTTTTCAAAAAATGTGGTTATTGACTGTTTATTAATAGACATGTTGCGAAAGCTCCGTTCTTTCGGTAATTTTGGCGTCGCTCCGATGCTCGAATCCTCACGTACGTCAAGTACGCTGCGGTTCTGCGCTTCGTGGGCTCCTGAAAATTCCTCGAAATTACTCACTTTTGCAAC
>JAIRNU010000031.1 GCA_031257945.1 Holosporales bacterium | reverse complement strand
CAGGGCCATTTAGTTCTCACTTCAGCTAATGCATAATTATTGTAAATCCTGTATAAATGCGCGGGAATATTTATTTTATTTATCGGACCATGTCTATCGCAGAAATTTTTGCTCAAATTGAAGATCCAAGAAGTCCGTCTGGGCGGCGCTATACACTTGCAAGTATCTTCAAGTTAATCGTTTGTGGCCTCATTGCATGCAACAACAGCCTCACAACAATTGTAAACTGGGGCGTTCGTTGCCCGAATCAGAGTTGGAAAAGTATGGACTCCCCAAAAATGTCCACGCTGTAGCAACAATCTCCAACCTTTTACGTAGAATCTCCCCAGAATCGGTCGAAAAAGCTTTGAATTTGCCGCTCCAAAATGAGGTTGGCGAGCACGCAGCGCTGGATGGAAAGGTGCTTAGAGGAACGCATCAAGATACCGTTCAGCTCGTGCATTTGTTAGCGTTGTTCGTTACTAGGCACCAAAAAGTAATCGATCAACTAAAGCTTGAAGAAGGCGACAATGAAATTTGGCGGCGGCGGCGCTCTCACGCAACGCAGCCCACCAGCAATCTACTGGCAATCTACCAGCAACAATCTTTAAACATTTTTCCAGAACCACAGGGACATGGGATCTTTTCGAGGCTGAATGGTTCATTGCCATCATCGTCGCCGCTACCGGGCTTACTCCAGTCGTCATCATCGTCATCATCGTCATCATCGTCATCATCGTCACTATCGTATTGCAGATACTCTCCTGGCGCACCATCCCTTGGCATAGGCATACTTTTAGGCATCCCCTCGCCAGTCATAGCATCTGCCACGATGTCCTCAGCAAAAGACTGAAGGTAACTCCAGAATTTATTCAAATCTTCAGCAGGAACATCAAAATGCGAAATAGACCTTAGTGTTTCCATCCGAATCCCGCGCATCATCTCTGAAAACATATTGAAAGACTCACGTTTATACTCGTTCAGCGGGTTGCTTTGAGCATATGCCCGCAAATTTATCCCCTGGCGCAAATAGTCCATATGTAATAGGTGGTCCTTCCAGTGCTGATCTAAAAGTCCCAACAGAGCCCCACGCTCGATTGATTTGCGTGACTCCTCAGGCATTTTTCGCGCTTGGTCAGCAACTTTTTGCTCTATAAGAGCCTCCAGCTCAACACGTGCTTGCGTTGAGGTCATGGCCTCATTGCGCTGCCACTCGTCAATTGGGACTTGCACATTAAATATATCAGCAAAACTTGCGGCAATCCCATCCATATTCCAGTGTTCTGGTATTGCATCGTCAGGGATATACGCAGCAATCAGTTCGTTAATGGTGTCTTCGCGCATTTCCTGGATAAGATCGGAAATGTCGTCCTTTTCTATAATTTCCAGCCTCTGCCCGTATACGACCTTCCGTTGGTCATTCATGACGTCGTCAAACTTCAGCAAATGCTTACGAATCTCGAAGTTGTGGGCTTCTACTTTCTTTTGCGCGCGCTCTATAGCCTTAGTAATCCACTTATGCGAAATCGCCTCATCATCCTTCATGCCGGCGCGACGCAGCATGGCATCCATTTTATTTGACCCAAAGATCCGCATAAGGTCGTCCTCTAACGAGATGAAGAACTTGGATGCTCCGGGGTCCCCTTGACGGCCAGAACGCCCGCGAAGCTGATTATCGATGCGGCGGCTCTCGTGGCGTTCCGTTCCGATAACGAACAGTCCCCCGGCTTCCTTAACGCGCGCTTGATCTCGCTCGACTTCGTTCTTAATCTTGTCTATCTTGGCCTGTTTATCAGGGCCATCAGGCAGCCCCCCTAATTCCGTTTGTACACGAGCCTCCCAATTCCCTCCTAATTTTATATCGGTTCCTCGGCCAGCCATGTTTGTTGCTATAGTGATAGCACCGGACTTCCCGGCATTCGCTATGATCAGAGCTTCTTTATCGTGGTAGCGTGCGTTCAAAACCTCGTGCTTAATCCCCTCCATTTTCAATATTTGCGAAACCAGCTCAGATTTTTCAACGCTTGTTGTCCCGATAAGTATAGGCTGCTTACGCTCACCGCATTCTCTTACCAATTTCACTATTGCCCTGTATTTATCTTCGACCTTTAAGTATACCTCGTCATTTTCATCCTTTCTTATTACTGGTCTATTAGTTGGAATTTCTACAGCTTTAAGTTTATAAATTTCCTCAAACTCCTCTTCCTCTGTAACGATTGTCCCCCCCATACCGCTCAACTTCGGATAAAGTCTGAAGAAATTTTGATACGTAATCGACGCCAGCGTTTGATTTTCTTTTTGTATTGTAACATGCTCCTTGGCTTCAAGCGCTTGGTGGAGGCCTTCAGAAAAACGCCGCCCCTCCATCATACGGCCTGTAAACTCGTCAACAATGACTACCTCGTCCCTGCGGACGATATAGTCTACATCCCTTGCAAAAAGCTTATGCGCCCTAAGGGACGCGTTAACATGGTGCACTATATTGACATTAGGGGAATCGTACAGCTTGGTCCCTTTGAGGATGCCAAGTGTGCTCAGCTCCTGCTCAACCCGCTCAACCCCAGATTCCGTCAGTATTACAGTTCGTTGCTTTTCATCCTTCTCAAAATCCTCGCTTTGGAGTTTGGGGATTATAGTGTCGATTTGGCGGTACAAATCAGATGAATCCTCCGCAGGGCCGGATATGATAAGCGGGGTCCTAGCTTCATCTATCAATATGCTGTCGACCTCATCAACTATAGCGTAATTAAATGGCCGCATTACTCGCTCGACCACGTTAAATTTCATATTATCGCGCAAATAATCGAATCCGAACTCATGGTTTGTCCCATACGTAATATCGGCGTTATATGCTTTTTTCCTTTCCCAATCGCTAAGATTATGCAAAATGCACCCAACTTGCATTCCTAAAAGGTGGTAAACTTCTCCCATCCAGAGCATATCCCTCTGGGCCAGGTAATCATTCACAGTTACAACATGCACCCCCTTACCGGATAACGCGTTCAGATATACTGGGAGCGTGGCGACCAGGGTCTTCCCTTCGCCGGTTTTCATTTCTGCCAGCATGCCCTTATGCAGCACAATTCCACCGATGATCTGTACGTCGTAGTGCCGTTGGCCGAGCACGCGTTTAGCGGCCTCTCTGGTTAATGCAAACGCCTCGGGCAGGATATTGTCCAGCCGCTCCCCCTTTGCAACAAGTTCCTTTAGTCGCTCCGTTTGTACGCTAAAATCGTTGTCTGCTAGGCCTTGCGCCCACGACTCCTTTGCATTGACTTTCGTGACAATTTGATTAAACCTCTTGATATACCTGTCATTTGCCGATCCCATGACCAAGCGCACCCAACTTTTTAGCATAAAACTTCCTTCTCTGTTTTTTGCAACAAGAGGACGAATCCTCCCCTCATACTCTAAGTGTAGCATAAAAAATGTGCTGGCCAATCTGTAATATCCACGTTAACGCATGTATGTTTTGCTCCTGTGCCTTTAGTTTGTTTTTACGGACGAATGGTAGCTGGGTAGACCGCAAATATTACGAGCCCGTTCGCAACAGTGACGGATATTAATGCCTTGATGTTAAAATACTTTGAAGATGGTCGGCCTCCTCTTGTGAAATTTCCATGCTAGGGCCTAGAATAGCCGGAGTAATTTACATATAGCAGCAGTAATAGCAGAAGCGACAAAGCAAAAAAACGTTCTTCCTACGGGGGAGGGGTAGTAGTGTAGTATGTTTTGACAAAAACACGTCATACAAAAAGCTCCTGCCATCAGATCGTAGGTAAGCCATGTATCGGACAGGGCACAACAAATACCGAGACGAGTTGCAAGTATCTTCTTAAAAGCATCTCCTCCAGTAATGTAAAATAGTTGTTGGCAATTCTGTTCTGGTAAACTGTCTAGAGGTGAAAAGAAAAATCTCCACGCCCCTGCCACGCATGTGATGCGAGAGATATAGCGGACATAAAGGTTTTGAAAAATGTCATGCGTCTTGTTCAAAGAATATCCAGCAATAGCTACAGTGATACCACAAAGCAAAGCAATTGATGCGCTAATAAAAGGGTGCCACTTCCAGTTCATAAAAGCAGCATAAATTACGCCCCCACTACACATGCCACAATCAATCGCATGAAGACTGTTTTTGAGTTCGGTTGAGGCGTCGTTTTTGCCGGTTGCGTAATCGTAATCTGCAGCAAAGGCTCGTAGCATACCACCAACACTTATCATATGCGCAACATCATAACTAAAATCCAATACACTCCAGTTTACAACGTTCCCATAAAAAGCACGCCCCATACTGCGGTAGAATTCCAAAGTAGTCATTTCAGTTTGACACTGAGAATTGACACTAAAACAAAACGTTGTGCCAAGCAAAAAGATACCTTTTGCGAAACTTTTTGACCACGGTCTTTTGCTCTGTTGTGCTGTAACCGGCCTCAACGTTGGTTCTAAATACTGACAAGAAGGAACTAATTTTTTAAACATCATAACACACACGCCATTGTAAGCAACCGAACATACGGCAAGGGTAGCCGAATTGGAACATCTTATCTACAAAAATGTTCATGTGTTAGCGCAATTGTGAGAGGCTAGAGGTGAAATTACTCTGGCCTACTCGACTAATGTATTAAAAATGAAAATAAATATTTGGGGACTTAGTATTGGGAGCGTATTACTACAGTAAAGGCTTACTGCAAGCGTTGCGAAGTTAATTCATCAATAAATATTTGAGGGGCTTAGTATTGGGATGGTATTGCTGTAGTAATGGCGGCCCAAAAGCGTTGCGAAGGTAACCACCCAATAAATATGTAGGGTGCTGAATGCCACATCCACAAAACTGGACAAGTTACAGATGTTTGATTCCGGGGAGTGGTCCTAGTAAAGAACACCTGTTAAATAGAGGCCATACGCTGGGGCGGTGGGCCCCGCAGCGCTTCTGTCTTCGGCCTTTAACAATTCAGGTATTATTTCGGAAGATATTTTTCTTTTTCCCATAAGGACAAGAGTCCCCATCATAATCCTTACTTGATTATGTAAGAAGGATTTGGCTTGGACTTTGCCAATGATTTCCCCGTCAAGTAATAATATTTCGAAAGAATCAATTGTTTTGATGGGGTTTGCTGATTGGCACTCTGCCGCACGAAATGAATTGAAGTTATGGCATCCAACGAACGCCCCGGCGGCTTTTTGCATAATGCTAATGTCCAATGGGACCGAAACATGCCAAGCCCTATTTTTGCGGATAGTAAGTGGGGCAGGGCGGTTGACGATGTGGTATTCGTACTGCCTGGCTTTTGCTGAAAATCTTGCGTGAAAAGTTGGGGCCACTTCTTCTAGCTTCACAATAGCGGCGCAAAATGGTTGTAGGTAAAAGTTCAGTCCCAACTGGAGCTTTTCAGGCTTAATACCCGATGGTAAGTCGAAATGGGCGACTTGGTTGGTTGCGTGCACTCCGGCATCTGTCCGGCCAGCCCCTTCAACCAAAATGCGGTGCGATGTGATTTTCTTTAGCGCTTTTTCGATAGTTCCCTGCACGCTTGGTACGCTGGACACGCTATTAAGAGCGGGTGGTACGCCTGAATATTGCGTAGTATCGTTGCAACATTGCGTACTTGCGATGCGATTACTCCCAGGGAAAATAGCGCTTTCGTCGGAAATCTGGCGTTGCCAGCCGCAAAAGTATGTTCCATCGTACTCCACGATTGCCTTATAGCGATACAACATCTATTCCAGCTTTACAATTCCTGCCTTGCTGCGCGTTTCCTGTCATTTGGGTCCAGCACAGCTTTGCGTAAGCGGATAGTCTTTGGTGTCACCTCAACGCGCTCATCGTCTTGTATATAGGTTAATGCCTGCTCCAAAGTCATCAACCGCGGCGGCCTTAGCTTTATCGCGTCATCCTTGCCAGCCGCGCGAATATTCGTTAATTGCTTGGCTCGTAGCGGGTTAACTGTGAGGTCGTTAGGGCGAGTATGCTCACCGATAATCATTCCCTCATACACTTGGTCCCCGGCTTGGATAAACAATTGCCCTCGCGGTTCCAAATTGAATAACCCATAAGCGACGGCAACACCCTGATCTGTTGAAATTAGCACCCCGTTCCTGCGGCCCTCGAAAGACCCAGTGTAAGGCTTATAGCCACAAAAAACATGGTTCAAAACGCCAGTTCCCCTGGTTTCCGTCAAGAATTGATTGTGGAAGCCAACTAGCCCGCGCGATGGCCCAATAAAGGTAATACGGGTTCGGCCGGTACCATACGGCCGCATATCGGTCATCTCTGCTCGGCGGTTCCCTAGCATCTCCACAACAGTCCCCGAAAATTCATCGTCGACATCCACAAAGATCTCCTCGAATGGTTCCAATACCGCCTTTGTTTCCTGGTCATTGCGGAAGACGACTTTTGGACGGCTTATAGACATTTCAAATCCTTCCCGCCGCATTGTTTCAATTAAAACGCCCAGCTGCAGTTCCCCTCTACCGGCGACGACGACGTTATCCTTGTTTTCCGACATTGTAACAGAAATTGCGATATTCCCTTCGGCCTCACGCAGTAGCCTATCAACGATCACACGGAACGTTACTTTAGTTCCCTCGCGCCCGGCTAATGGTGAATCGTTTGCCGATATAGTTATCGATAATTTTGGAGGATCTAGTGGATCAGCCGGAATCACAACAGCAGCGCCACCAGGCGTAGAAAGGGTGTCAGCGACCGTCGCTTTTTCAAGGCCGGCAATAGCAATGATTTCCCCGGTTTGCACTAAATCTGTAGGGATTCTTTCGATTCCGTGGAAAGTCAGAATTTTAGCGATACGCCCGGTTTCTACGACTTCCCCGGCTTGATTTACGGCTTGGACGAAAGCATTCGTACTCAACTCTCCGCTCGCTATTCTACCAGTCAGTACCCGGCCAAGGTATGGGTCGTATTCTCTCGTTGTAACCAACATAGAAAACGGCAGCTTGTTTTTCTCTTCAGCAATTGCCTCAGGGACATGTTGTAGGATGCGGTCAAAAAGCGGGGATAAATCTTTCCGTTCGTCTGTTAGCTCATCTACGGCCCACCCGTTTCGCCCAGACGCGTAAAGAACCGGAAAATCCAGCTGTTTATCACTTGCCTCCAAAGCCACAAACAAGTCAAAAACCTCGTTTAGCACATCTTGGTGCCGCTCGTCAGACCTATCAATCTTATTGATGACAACAATTGGGCAGAGCCCTATCTTCAGTGCTTTCATTAAAACAAATTTTGTTTGGGGTAATGGGCCCTCCGCAGCGTCAATCAAAAGCACTGCACTATCGACCATGCTTAAGATCCGCTCTACTTCCCCACCAAAATCGGCGTGTCCAGGAGTGTCGACGACGTTGATCTTTACATCGCGCCAAATCAAGGAGGTGCACTTTGCGAGTATTGTGATTCCGCGCTCTCGCTCTAAGTCGTTGGAATCCATGACTCGTTCGACGACATTTTGATTTGACCGAAAAGTTCCGCTTTGGCCCAGCATTGCGTCGATAAGTGTCGTTTTGCCGTGATCGACGTGGGCTATTATTGCAATATTACGAATTGAAAACATATGAGAAAAATGCAACACCAGAAGGCTAATTATACCACAAGTGTAGCAAAATAAATTACGTTTTATGATAGTCGTGCTCAGCCCCCTACACATTCCGCTATAGCCAATCGCGTTTAATTTGTGGTTTTCGCTCAAGTATAGACGCGCCTGCTTTAAATACAGTTCTCCCGTAAAAAAGTACACGAATTCGCACTATACTTGGTTTGATAAATTATGC